>NZ_NOIW01000050.1:0-39738 GCF_002708645.1 Sphingobium sp. IP1 | reverse complement strand
GCCGCGCGCATCGGCACCAGCGACAGGCCCATGCCCGCCTCCACCGCGGTCAGCACGCTGGTCAGGTCGCTGCCGGTGAAGGCGACATGGCAGCGCCGCCTCTCCCGCCCGATCCGGTCGAACATCGCATCGCGATAGAGGCCGCCCGCCGGAAAGGCGACCAGCGGCAGCGGATCGGGCCAGTCGCCCCGCCGGTCCGCGCTTTCATGCCAGCCAATCGGCTCGGCGAAACTGGCGCGGCAATCGGCGCTCGGCGTCGGTTCCTTGACAGCGATGATGTCAAACTCGCCCGCGCGGTATCGGCGCGTGAGATCACGGCTGAGCCCGGTGGTGACGTCCAGCCGCACCGCCCGATATTGCTCGGAAAAGCGGGCGAACACCCGCATCATGGCGCGACTGGCTATGTCGTCGGGCAGGCCGATGCGGATCGACGCGCTGCCGGCCGGATCGGCAAGCAGGCTTTCCGCCTCCTGCTGCAGCGACAGGATGCGCCGGGCATGGCCCAGCAGCCGCTCGCCCGCCGCCGTCGGCCGCGCCGCCCGATCGACCAGCATATGCCCCACCGCCTGTTCCAGCCGGCCGAGCTGCTGGCTGATGGTCGACTGGGTCATGTGCAGCCGCTGCGCCGCAATGGTGAAGCTGCCGCTGTCGGCGATCGCGACAAAGGCACGGAGCAGGCGCGGATCGAGCATGGCATTCCATTTGGATCATGAATGATTGCCATTCATATATGTTGTTTGTCGATGATGCAGCCCCTGCCTATCCTGCGCGCCGCACAAGAACCGGGGATTTTCATGAAGACGCTTCTCGCCGCGCTGCTGGCCGCCACTGCCCTGTTGCCCCTGCCCACCGCAGCGAAGGCCGCGCCGGCCCGCGCCGACCTGCTAATCCGCCATGCGACGCTGGTCGATGTCGAGCATGGCCGCCTGGTCCCCGATCAGGCGGTCGCGACCAGGGGCGACCGCATCGTCGCGGTCGGCAACGACGCCACGATCGCCGCCGCCTGGCGCGCAGGCAAGAATGTCGAGGCGAAGGGCCGCTATCTGATCCCCGGCCTGTGGGACATGCATGTCCATTTCGGCGGCGGGCCGGAACTGATCGAAGAGAATAAGGCGCTGCTGCCGCTCTATATCGCCAACGGCATCACCACCGTGCGCGATGCGTCGGGCGACCTGCCCTATGATGTGCTGCGCTGGCGCGGGGAGATTGCCGACGGGCGCCTGTTCGGCCCGACCCTACTGAGTTCCGGCCCCAAGATCGAGGGGATCAAGCCGGTGTGGAAGGGCACGCTGGAAACCGGGTCGCAGGCCGATGTCGACCAGGCGATCGCCAAGCTGAAAGAACTGAACGTCAATTTCGTCAAGATCACCGACAGCACCCTGAAGCCCGATCTGTTCCTCTATGCCGTGCGCCAGGCGCGCGGCGCCGGGTTGCGCGCATCGGGGCATATTCCGATGGCGCTGACCGTCGGCCAGGCGATCGAGGCCGGGATCAGCTCGATCGAGCATATCGACTATGCCCACAAGGCGGGCGTGAAGGATGAGCCGCGGATCACCGCCGATTTCGCCGCCGGCAAGATCGACCGGGCGCAGGCGAGCGAGCAACTGGATGCCGGCTTTGACGAGACCACCGCCATGACCGCCTATCGCGACATGGCCGCGCGCGGCGTGTTCGTGACGCCGACGCTCAGCATCTCGCGCACCGTCGCCTATCTCGACAAGGAGGATCACAGCGCTGACCCAGAACTGGCCTATATCGGCCCGCGCCTGCGCAAGACCTATGACTGGCGGATCGAGCGCGCGGCCAAGGCGACACCCGATCAGATCGCCCAGCGCCACGCCATTTACGAGCATAATGCCGCGACCCTGCCGCTGTTGCAGCAGGCCGGCGTCACCATCATGGCCGGCACCGATGCCGGCTTCCTCAACAGCTTCGACTATCCCGGCTTTGCCCTGCACCAAGAACTGGCGCTCTATGTCGATCGCGGCCTGACCCCGGCCCAGGCGCTGGCCAGCGCCACCCGCGCCGGCCCGGCCTGGTTCGGCCTGCTAGACCGCTATGGCGCGGTGGCACAGGGCAAGCAGGCGGATATGGTGCTGCTGACCGCCAATCCGCTGGAGGATATCCACGCCACCAAGGCGATCGACGCGGTGATCCTGCGCGGCACATTGCAGGACCGGGCCAAGCTCGACGCGCTGCTGGCAGAGACGAAGGCGAAGGTCGCCGCCTGGAATGCGGCTACCCCCAAGCCCTGATCCAGCGGTTTACAGCAGGAAAGGATGCGCATTAGACCATCGGGCGCGGCCCACCCGCCGCACCTGATGGAGCCCCGCTTGCCCGACACCCGACTTGGCCATCCCGTCTATCGCGACATGCCGACCACCATCTTCGAGCATATGTCGGCGCGTGCGCGCGAAACCGGCGCGATCAATCTGGGGCAGGGCTTTCCCGAAGGACCGGGGCCAGTAGAAGTGCTGCAGGCGGCGGCGGATGCGCTGCTCACCCGCTCCAGCCAATATCCGCCGATGCCGGGCCTGATCGAACTGCGCACTGCGCTGGCCGATCATTATGCGCGGCGCCAGGGCCTCGACCTCAGCCCGCAGGAAATCATCGTCACATCGGGCGCGACCGAAGCGATTGCCGCCAGCCTGCTGGCGCTGGTGCGGCCGGGGGACGAGGTGCTGATGCTGGCGCCGCTCTATGACGCCTATCTGCCGCTGGTGGAGCGGGTCGGCGGCGTGGCCAGGGTGGTGAAGCTGACGCCGCCCGACTGGCGCGTCACCCGCGAGGCGCTGGAGGCGGCGATCACGCCACGGACCCGCATCCTGCTGATGAACAATCCGGTGAACCCGACCGGCATCGTGCTGCGCGAGGAAGAGCAGGCGCTGCTGGCCGACCTCTGCGTCAGCCATGACCTGATCGCGCTGTGCGACGAGGTATGGGAGGAGACCGTCTATGACGGAGTGCCGCATCGCCCGCTGATCGGCTTTCCCGGCATGCGCGAGCGTACGGTCAAGATCGGGTCGGCGGGCAAGATCTTCTCGGTCACCGGCTGGAAGGTCGGCTGGATGTGCGCCGCGCCGCCGATCGCCACCCTGCTCGCCCGCGCGCACCAGTTCCTGACCTTCACCACCCCGCCCAACCTGCAATGGGCGGTAGCGCAGGGGCTGGGCTGGCCCGACCAATGGCTGAACGACCAGCGCGCCGCCTATCAGGCGTCGCGCGATCGGCTGGCGGCTGGGCTCATCAGGGCGGGCTATGTCGTGCAACCAAGCGGCGCCACCTGGTTCCTGTCGATAGACCTGCCCGCGTCCGGCATCGCGATGGACGATGTGACCTTCTGCAACCGGATCATCGACGAAGCCGGCGTGGCGGCGATCCCGATCTCCGCCTTCTACCCCGACGATCCGGTCACCCATCTGGTCCGCCTCTGCTTCTCCAAGTCGGACGCGACGCTGGATCAGGCGATCGAGCGGCTCGCCGCCTTCCGCGCGAGCCTTGGCTGACGCAGGATCGTCGCGCCCAGGATCAGCATCAGGATCAAGAGCAGTCCCTGTGCGGCGAGGAAGGGCGGCTCGCTCCCGGTCGGCGCCAGCCGATTGAGCGCCGGCACCTTGAGGAAGCCCTGCACGACAGCCACGAACAGGTTGAGCCACAGGGCGATGGTCGCGGTGACCGCATAGACGCTCCGCGCGCGGCCCCGCAGGCCAAGGCCGTAAAAGGCGGCAAAGGCGACAATCAGCACCAGCGTCGAGAAAATGCCGACGCCGATCGCCGGGGTGAAGCCGCGAAAGGGAAAGAGGAAGCCGGTCAGGCTGGTGAGCAGGGTCGTCACCAGGAACAGGCCCTGCATTTTGGGCAGGACATGCCCCCTGGCCATGGCCGGCAGGGCGACAAGGCCGCTGACGATGCCGACCAGGCTGATCGCGACATGCAGGGCGATGAAGGCGGGAATGGAAAGACCGAGGATCATGATGCTTCTCCCTGGAAAATTCCCGTCACCCCCGCGAAAGCGGGGGTCCATCTCCCAACGATGCATCCAGACGCAAGGCCAGGAGATGGATTCCCGCCTTCGCGGGAATGACGAAAGAGGTCAGGCGGTCACCCGATACCGGGGCGCCGCATCCTTGAGCGACAGATTGGGCCGAAGCGCGGCCCGCGCGGCGAGATAGGCGTCGAGGTCAGCGCGATCCGGCAGGGCGGGAATGGTGATCGCCTCGCCCATGTCGAGCCCGGCCAGTGCCGCGTCGACCATCACCTCGACATCCATCACCATGTGCGGCGGCAGGCCGGCAATCTGTTCCGCCGTCCAGATGGCGGTGCGGGTGATGCCGGGCAGCACCGCCTGCACCTTCACGCCCTTGCCGCCCAGTTCAACCTGCAACGCTTCGGTGAAGGCCAGCACATAGGCCTTGGTCGCGGGATAAACGGCAGTGAAACCGTCCGGCATCAGCGCCGTGACCGATGTGATGTTGATCAGCGTGCCTGCGCCCCTGGCCGCCAGCCGCGGCGCAATGGCGCGGGACAGCCGCGTCACCGCCAGGATGTTGAGGTCTATGAGGCCGGTGAGATAGGCCGGGTCGGTCTCGACAAAGGCCTGTTCCCCGGCAATGCCGGCATTGTTGACGAGGCCGGTGATCGCGTCATCGTCGCGCAGCCGCGCCTCGACCCGCGCCAGATCGTCAGCTTGTGACAAGTCGGCGGCGATCACTTCCACGCTGACGCCGGCATCGGCGCGCAGGCGAGCGGCCAGCGCCTCCAGCTTCTCGGCGCGGCGGGCGACCAGGATCAGATTGGCGCCGCGCCTGGCGAAGCGATCGGCATAGACCGCGCCGATACCGTCCGACGCGCCGGTGATGAGGATGGTGTCTTTGGTCATGGGATGTCTCCTGTCCTTCATCCTCCGTTCGGTTCGAGAAGGCGTATCGAGAACGGGTTCTCGACAAGCTCGAACCGAACGGCGGTCAGTGGTTGATTGTCAGCCGTTGATGAAATCGAGCAGGTCGGCGTTGAACCGGTCCTGGTGAGTCTGCGTCAGCCCATGGTCGGCGCCTTCATACACGATCAGCACCGCCTGTTGGACGATCTTGACGGTCGACAGGGCAGCCGCGCCGATCGGCACGATCTGGTCGTCATCGCCATGCAGCACCAGCGTGGGCACATCGACCTTCGCCAGATCGGCATGGAAATCGCTTTCGGAAAAGGCGCGGATCGAGTCGAGCTGGCCCTTGAGGCCGCCCATCATCCCCTGCCGCCAGAACTCGTCGCGAATGCCCTCGGAGATGACCGCGCCGTCCCGGTTATAGCCGTAGAAGGGGATGGTCAGATCCTTGAAGAACTGGCTGCGATTGTCGAACGTGCCCTTGCGGATGCCGTCGAACACGTCGATCGGCAGGCCGCCCGGATTGGCTTCGGTCTTCAGCATCAGCGGCGGCACCGCGCCGATCAGCGCCAGCCTGGCAACCCGGCTGGTGCCATGGCGGCCGATATAGCGGGTGACTTCGCCGCCGCCGGTCGAATGGCCGACCAGGATGACGTCGGACAGGTCCAGCGCCGCGATCAGATCGGCCAGATCGTCGGCATATTGGTCCATATTATTATTGTCCCACACCTGGTCCGACCGGCCATGGCTGCGGCGGTCATGGGCGATGGTGCGGAAGCCCTGATTGGCGAAATAGACCATCTGCGCGTCCCAGGCGTCGGCGCTGAGCGGCCAGCCATGGGAGAAGAGGATCGGCTGGCCGTCGCGCGGCCCCCAATCCTTGTAGAAGATGCGGGTGCCGTCCCTGGTGGTGACATAGTTGCTCATGTGAAATTCCCTTCTTCTGTTCCAGAAGGGCGTCCTTCACGCCCTGTGCTTGCACTATTAGGGGCGATGGCGGAGGATCGGGATTGGCGGTTCCGACATTAAGCGGGCCGATTCCGACAAAGGATCAGCATATGGCCGACAGCAGTCTTCCACGCGCCGAAGTGGGCATATTGCTCTATCCGGGCTGCCAGCAGGCGATGGTCCATGGCATGACCGACCTGATCGACATTGCCGGGCAGTTCTCGGTCCAGCATGGCGGCCCGGTGGTGCGCGTCAGCCATTGGCAGATACAGGCCGATGGCTGCTTCGCCCGCAGTCATGACACGCATGAAGCATTGGCCGGCACGCCCGACATCTGGCTGGTCCCCGGCCGCCTGACCGGCGTACCCGAGGCGGAGGAGGCCGCGCCCTATGCCCGCTCGCTGCTCGATCGCCATGCCGCCGGGGCGACGCTCGCCTCCAATTGCGGCGGCGCCTTCCTGCTGGCGGCGACCGGCCTGCTCGACGGTCGCCCGGCCACCACCCACTGGTGGTTCGCCGACGCCTTCCGCGCCCGCTTCCCCGCCGTGAAGCTCGATTGCGACCGGATCGTCATCGACGATGGCGACATCATCACCGCCGGCGGACTGATGGCCTGGACCGACCTTGGCATGCGGCTGGTCGACCGGCTGCTCGGCCCGACGGTGATGCTCGACACCGCCAAATTCCTGCTGATCGACACGGCCGGGCGCGAACAGAAGCATTTCGCCCGTTTCCTGCCGCGCCTGACCCATGGCGACGAGCCGATCCTGAAGGTGCAGCACTGGCTCGCCGCGCGGGAGGCGAAGGCGGTCAGCGTCACGGAAATGGCGGCGCAGGCCGCGCTGGAGGAACGCACCTTCCAGCGCCGGTTCAAGGCGGCGACGGCCATGACCCCGATCGAATATGTCCAGCATCTGCGCGTGGCAAAGGCGCGCGAGCATCTGGAATTTACCCGGCGCACGATCGACCAGATCGCCTGGAGCGTCGGCTATGAGGATGCTGCCGCCTTCCGCAAGCTGTTCCACCGCCTGGTCGGCCTGTCGCCCGGCGACTATCGCGCCCGCTTCGCCGCGCCCAGCGCACAGGCGGCATGACGGCACGCATGAGGAAGGTTCTTGCGACCTTCGACGCGGCCCGCTAGGTTCCCGTTTCGTTCCCAAAAAGGATAGTTATGGACAGCCTCGCCGCCCTTCTCATTCCCGTCGCGCTGCTGATCGGCCTCGCCGTCGGCTGGCTGCTCAAGGGCAAGGCGCTGGCGCCGCTGACCGCCGAAAAGGCCGATCTGGCCGGCAAGCTCGACATCGCCACCGCCCAGCGCAACGGCGCGATCGCCGAGCTGGCGGTGGAGAAGGAACGGGTCGCCCAGGGCATGAGCCAGCTCGCCCGGCTCGAATCCGCGCAGGCCGCGTCCGAGCAGCGGATCGAGGCGCTGCAGGCCGCCGCCAGCCAGCGCATCGAAGCGATCCAGACCGAGCGCGAGGCTGCACTGCGTGACCTCGCCGCGCTCCAGTCCGACATCCATGCCCGCACCCAGGCGTTCGAACAGCAGATCGCTGCGCTCAAGGATGCCAAGGAACAGCTCTCCGCCCAGTTCAGCGAGATTGGCGGCAAATTGCTCGAATCCGCCCAGACCCAGTTCCTGACCCGCGCCGACCAGCGCTTCGCCCAGGCGAGCGAGAAGAGCGAGGCGCAGTTGAAGACGCTGCTCAACCCGGTCGAAACCACGCTCAAGCGCTATGAGGAGGGCCTCGCCCGCGTCGAGAAGGATCGGGTCGGCAGCTATGCCGAACTGCGCGAGGCCGTACAGCAGGTCCATCTCGGCCAAGGCCAGGTGCGCGAGGAAACGGCCAAGCTGGTCAACGCCCTGCGCGCCGCGCCCAAGACGCGCGGTCGCTGGGGCGAGCAGCAGTTCAAAAATCTCATCGAAACCGCCGGTCTTTCTCCCTTCGTGGACTTCAAGGAGGAAGTGTCGGTCGCGGTCGAGGACGGCCGCCTGCGCCCCGACTTCGTCATCAACCTGCCCGGCGACCAGCAGATGGTGGTCGACGTCAAATGCTCGCTGGTCGCCTATCTGAACGCGGTCGATCAGGTCGATCCGGCGCAGCGCGACGCCCATATGCTCGACCATGCCCGTGCCATGCGCACCCATGCCGATGCGCTGGGGCGCAAGGCCTATTGGGAACAGTTCGACAAGGCCCCCGACTTCGTCATCATGTATGTGCCGGGCGACAATTTCGTCACCGCCGCGCTAGAGGCGGACATGGAGCTGTGGGAACGCGCCGCCAAGAATCGCGTCATCATCTGCGGTCCCGCCACGTTCCTGCCGCTCGCCCGCACGCTGGCCGGGCATTGGCGCCAGGCCAAGATGCAGGAACAGGCGCAGCAGGTCGGCCAGCTTGGCAAGGAACTTTATGAGCGACTGGCCGTCGCCGCGACTCATTTGCGCAAGCTGGGTTCCGGCCTCAACAGCGCGGTCTCCAATTACAACAGCTTCATCGGCAGCTTCGAGACGCGCGTCCTCTCCACCGGGCGCAAGTTCCGCGATCTCGACATCGAGACCGGCGGCAAGGAGATCGAGGCGATGGAACCGCTCGACGTCCTCGCCCGCGACGCCCAGGCCGAAGAGGCGCGCGCGCTGCCAGCGGCGGAATAAGATCGTCTCGGGCTAGCTTGCCGCCACAGGCGCGGACCCAAGCTTAGCGGATCCCGGACGGCGCGGCCGGGCCTGCATCCAGGCAATCAGCCCCGCAACCGCCAGGCTGGCGGCAACCCCGCCGGCCACGGGCACGCCCAGCATCAGCCCCGTCATGCAGACCGGGGCATGCACCGCATAAAGCGGAAAGGAAAGTGCGCCCGCCGCCGTCATCCACCGCGATTGTCGCTGCCAGCGCAGCCCGCCCGCCAGCATCAGGGGACAGACCAGCAGGATGAAGACCATGCCGCTGGCCCAGCCATCCGCGTCGATCATCGTGCCGATGCCGAAATAGAGCGGCATCGCGACCAGGGCCGCCAGCGGCGGAACGGCTATGGTCGGCCTGTCACGCCACCAGCGCCACAATATGACCCCCACGCCATAGGCGCACATCACCCGCGGCAGGCCGAAGAGGAAGCTGGCAGGCTGCGCCCCCACGTCCACCCCCACACGACTGGCGACAACCGCGAACAGGGTCGCGCTCAGCAGCACGACATGCACCAATATCCTGGTCGACAAGCGCCGCAGGACAAGGCCGTGGGCCATATTGCCGATCAGTTCCAGGAGGATCGACCAGGCCGGCCCGTTCAACGGATAGAGACGCCTGGTGAATAGGCTGGGAATCAGCAGCAGATTGGCAAGGGCCACCGGCCAGAGCGACATCTCATTGGTGAGGAGGAAGCCGGGCAGCGCGATCAGCCCGGCAATGGCCATGACCGGCAGGAAACGCCGATATCGCGCGCGGACGAACCTGCCGGTGGACAGCCCCTGCCCCAACCGCGCCTCATAGGTGCGCGCCATCACATAGCCGCTCAGCATGAAGAAGAAGTCGACCGCCAGATAGCCGTTGCCCCGCGCGTCGCCCGTGGTCCAGGTCAGCGCATGGAACAGCAGGACGCTGAGCGCGGCGATCCCGCGCAATCCATCGAATCCGATCAGCCGCCCCTGCATGGCGCGGCTATAGCGAGCAAGCCTTAAGAATCTGCCCATTGCCGCCCTGCTCCGGCGCTGGCATGGCTGCCCCCATGAAAAAGATCGGCCTGCTTGGCGGCTCCTTCAATCCGGCACATGGCGGGCATCGCGCCATTTCGCTGTTCGCCAGGGACGCCCTGGGTCTCGACGAAATCTGGTGGCTGGTATCGCCCGGCAATCCGTTGAAGCCCGCCAGGGGCATGGCGCCGCTGCCCGTCCGCCTTGCCCATGCGCAGAAAATCGCCCGCCGCGCGCCGATTCGCGCCACGGCGATCGAGCGCCAATTGGGCACCCGCTACACCGTCGACACGCTGCGCGCGCTCCGCCAGCGCTACCCCCGCACCCGCTTCGTCTGGCTGATGGGCGCCGACAATCTGGCGCAATTTGGTCAATGGCGCGACTGGCGCGGCATAGCGCGACAGATGCCCATTGCCGTTATCGCCCGTCCGGGCTATGATGACGCTGCCCGTGGCTCTACGGCCATGAGCTGGCTGCGGCGCTTCGTCCGGTCCGCGCGCCAGAGTGCAGACTGGACGAATTGGAGACCACCGGCGCTCGTGCTATTGCGCTTTCGCCCTGATCCAAGATCGGCAACCCTGCTACGGCAGGCGGACCCCCTCTGGCATCGCGAATATGAAGCAACGTGTGTGCGCGATCCGCTCACGCGCCGGATGATCGTCTAGATTGGAGTTTAATTGACTAACCTCGCCCCTGCCAACGATACGGCGCCCGCCGCCGATAGCGTGGCCGCCCTGCACGCCCTTGTCATGCAGTCGCTCGACGACGACCAGGCGCAGGAAACCATCTCCATCCCCCTCGAAGGCAAGAGCAGCATCGCCGATCATATGGTGATCGCGAGCGGCCGTTCGTCGCGTCAGGTCGCGGCGATCGCCCAGCATCTGGCCGAACGGATCAAGAAGGCCACCGGCCGTTCCGCGCGGGTCGAAGGCCTGCCGGTCGCCGACTGGGTGCTGATCGATGCCGGCGACGTGATCGTCCATCTGTTCAAGCCGGAAGTGCGCAGCTTCTACAATCTGGAACGGATGTGGGGCTTCGTCGACGCACCGGTCGCGGGCAACGCCTGACAGCCCACTGACCGTTCAGTTCGAGCAGCATCGAGCGAAGTCGAGATGCGCCCGTCGAGAACCCTTCTCGACTTCGGTTCTCGACAAGCTCGAATCTGCGCTCGAAGCGAACGGAATTTGTAGATGCTCCTCCACATCATCGCGCGCGGCAAGATCGGGCGCTCGCCCGAAGCCGATCTGGTCGACCGCTATGTCAAGCGGCTGACCATGCCGCACAAGATCACCGAAATGCCCGACCGGGGCGGCAAGCTGCCGCCCGTCGGCCCCGGCACGGTGACGGTCATGCTCGATGAAAAGGGCAAGCAGCTCTCCTCGATGGACTTTGCCCGACGGATCGAGGGCTGGCGCGACACCGGCACGCGCGAGATCCGCTTCCTGATCGGCGCCGCCGACGGCTTCGACGATGCCGAACGGACCAATGCCGACCTGCTGATCGCCTTCGGCGCCATGACCTGGCCGCACATGATCGCCCGCGCCATGCTCTCCGAACAGCTGTGGCGCGCCTGCTCGATCCTCGCCAACCACCCCTATCACCGCGAAGGCTGAGGCTCGACATGCCTGCGGCTTGCGCCTAGGCAAAGCCCTATCGGGCGGGACAAGCGGTTGAAGCGCAGCATCATCAGCAACAGCATCACGGGCATCGCACTGGCCGGCATTTTGGCCCTTGTCGCCACGCGCCTGCCCGCCGCGGACGATGCCGCGATCATCCTGCCCGGCACCGCCGGCACCACGCTGGCGCAGGAACAAAAGGCGCTGCGCGACGCCCGCCGCCAGTCGGTCGAGGCCGCCGACCGTTCGGTCCGGCTGGAACGCCAGGCCGGCATGGCCCGTGACGAGGCCGAACAGGCCGGCCGCCGCGCCGCCGCCATGGCCGCCCGCATCCAGCAGGCCGAGGCCGATGTGCAGGCCGCCCAGGCCCGCATCGCCATCATCGCCCGCATGCAGCGCGCCCAGGCCGCGCGCCTCGCCGCCAGGCAGGAACCGGTGGTGCGACTGACCGCTGCGCTGCAGATGATGAGCCGCCGCCCGCTCGCCCTTGCCCTCGTCCAGCCCGGATCGATCAGCGACGCCGTCCATATGCGCGCGGTGCTGGGGCAGGTGCTGCCGGTGATCGAACAGCGCACCGCGGGCCTGCGCGCCGAACTGGACCGCAGCCGCGCGATCCGCGCCACCGCGCAGCAGGCCGCCGACGCGCTCGGCGCGCTGCGCGCCCGCTATGTCGAACTGGCCAGCGCTCGCGCGGAAATCGCGGCCTATGGGTTGGGGGATCGGGTGATGGCCGAACTGGCGCCGCTCACGCACCGGCTCGATCAGGCCCGCGCCCGCCTGTTCATCGGCGAAGGCGTGCAGGCCGCCCTGCTCGCGGCCTATAGCGCGCTGGCGGTCATGCTGGTTCTGCTCGGCGCCGATGCCGCCGCGCCGCTGGTCGCGCTCGCCTTGCTGGCCAGCGCCGGCGCGGTGGAGGCGATGGCCGGGCTGTCGCGCACCGCCTTCCGCCAGGCCAGCGTCGATGCCGGCCTCGCCCGGCTGGCCGCGCTCGATGCGCTGCCGCTGGAAGATACGCCGGCGCCATCCGCTGCGACAGCCCAAGCCATCCGGTTGGGCGGCGTCGAATTGCGCCCCGGTGCGCGCGTCGCCATCACCGGCCGCTCCGGTTCGGGCAAGAGCCTGCTTGCGGAGGGGCTGGCCGGGCTGCGTCCGGTCACGGCCGATGTCGCGCTTGGCGGCCATCTGCTGGCAGCCTGCTCCGGAACGACGCTGCGTGACCAGTTCGCCCTCTCGCCCCAGGATGCGCCGATGCTGGCCGGCAGCGTCGCCGACAATCTGCGCCTCGCCCGGCCCGGCATCGATGCGGCCGATATGGCCGATGCGCTGCATATTGCCTGTCTCGACCAGCGCATCGCCAGCCTGCCCGGCGGGATCGACTATCGGCTGGGCGAAGCCGGCGGCACCTTGTCGGGCGGCGAACGCAAGCGGCTGTCGCTGGCACGCGCGCTGCTGACCGGCCGTCCCTGGCTGTTGCTGGATGAGCCGACCGAGGGGCTGGATACCGCGACCGAGGCGCTGCTGATCAGTCGGCTGCGCATCTGGCTCGACCGGACCGGCACTGGCCTGATCCTGATTTCGCACCGCCCCGCGCCACTCACGCTGACCGACCGACAGGTGCCAGTGTCGGCCATCGCCCCTCTGCCGGGCCAGGGTCTACCCGGAGTGGCAAGCGCGGCGTGAGGATGATAGGCTTTGTCTTGCAAGCGCTTAGCCACCGCCCGACACAAGAGGGAGATGTTCGTGCCGCCAACCATCCTCATCGCCACAGATCTGACCGCCCGCAGCGACCGGGCCTTTGACCGGTCCGTCGAACTGGCGACCGACCTGGGCGGCACGCTGCTCGTCGCCCATGCGCTGGACAAGGGCGATGCCGCCCATGTCGCCCGCGCCTCCGATCGCGCTGGCCGGGTCATCGCCAAACTGACCGATGGCATCGGCGTGCCTGTCGAACCCGTGCTGATCCAGGGCCGCGCGCCCGAAACCATCGCGGAGCTGGGCAAGGAGCGGGGCAGCGCGGTGATCGTCGTCGGCCCGGCCCGCCACAATCATGTCGGCGACTTCATCCTGGGCACGGCGGTCGACTATCTGGTCCGGCGTTCGCCCGTGCCGGTGCTGGTGGTCAAGGAACGGCCGCGCCATCCCTATCGGCGCATCCTGATCGCAACCGACTTTTCCGACTGTTCGCTCCATGCCGTGCAGATGACCGCGATGCTGTTTCCCAAGGCGCGGCTCGATCTGGTCCATGTCTATGATGGCGGCTTCCCCTCCCGCCTCGATCCCGACCAGACCTTGGCCTTCGCCCGGTCGGAAGCGGAACGGGAAAGCGCCGAATTTGCCGCGCGTCCGGAACTGGCCGGCCAAGCCCGCCCCTTCCAGGTCGAACTGATCGAGGGACGTGCCGGCGAGGTGCTGCCGACCCTGATCGCACAGCGCGATATCGACCTGCTGGTGCTGGGCGCCCATGGTCGCAGCGGCTTCGTCCATGCGCTGATCGGCAGCCGCGCCTCCGAATTGCTCGAAGGCGCGCCCTGCGACGTGTTGATGGTGCGCAATTAGAAGGCGTCGATCTCCAACGCCATGATCGACGCTTCACCGGCGGCGATCGTGGCGGCCAGGCCCTGTGCCTGCGGCAAAACGCGCAGCGCGAAATAGTCGGCCAGCTTCAGCTTCACCTGATGCAGCGGGCTGTCACCCTGCGCGGCCGCCTGCGCCATGCGGGTCCACATCCAGCCCATCGACACCAGCGCGAACAGGCGCAGATAATCGACCGCCGCCGCGCCGGCGGCATCCGTGTCCGCGCCCTGCAGGGCCGCCGTCGCCGTGCGCAGCGCGTCGAGCGCCGTGCAGGTGCTGCGCGCGATCACGCTCCCACCGGCCGCTTCCACATCGGCCGCGATCAGGGCAAAATAGCCTTCGACCACCGCGCCGCCCGCCATCGGCAGCTTGCGCCCGACCAGGTCCGCCGCCTGCACGCCATTGGTGCCTTCGTAGATCTGGGCGATGCGCGCATCGCGCACATATTGGTCCATGCCCCATTCGCGGATGTAGCCATGGCCGCCAAAGACCTGCTGCGCCTGCACCGCGCTTTCGAATCCGAAATCGGTGAAGGACGCCTTCACCACCGGGGTCAGCAGCGCCACCAGCGCGTCGGCCCTGGCCCGTTCGCCGGCATCGACGTGGTGCTGCGAGCGGTCATGCTGCAGCGCGGTCCAGCCGGCCAGTGCGCGCCCGGCTTCCACGAAGCTGCGGATATTGAGCAGCATCCGGCGAACGTCGGCATGTTCGATGATGGCCACCGGCGCGCGCGCATTGTCGGCGCTGCGGCCCTGCAACCGTTCCTTGGCATAGCCCGCCGCCTGCTGATAGGCAGCGCCGGCGATGCCCAGCCCCTGGATGCCGACCATCAGCCGCTCGGCATTCATCATCGTGAACATGGCGGCCAGGCCGCGATGCGCCTCACCCACCAGCCAGCCGGTCGCGCCGTCATAATTCATGACGCAGGTGGGCTGGGCATGGATGCCCATCTTCTTTTCCAGCGCACCGACCGACATGCTGTTGCGCTGGTCGAAGACACCGTCCGCGCCGGGCAGGAATTTGGGCACCAGGAACAGGCTGATCCCCTTCACCCCGGCCGGCGCATCCGGCAGGCGCGCAAGCACCAGATGGACGATATTGCCGCCAAAATCATGGTCGCCCGACGAGATGAAGATCTTCGTGCCGGTCACCGCATAGCGGCCATCGCCCAGCGGCTCGGCCTTGGTCTTCAGCAGGGCAAGGTCGGTGCCGGCGCTGCTTTCGGTCAGCGCCATCGCGCCGGTCCATTCGCCACTCACCATGCGCGACAAATAGGTCGCCTTGAGCTCTTCGCTGGCATGGGCGGCGATCGCCTCGCACGCGCCACGGGTCAGGCCGGGGAACAGGCCGAAGGACAGGTTCGCGGCCGACAGCATCTCGTCCAACCAGAGTTGCAGGATGAAGGGTAGCCCCTGCCCGCCATGGTCGGGATCGGCCGACAGCGCCGCCCAGCCGGCATCGGCAAAGTCGCGATAGGCCTGGGCAAAGCCGGGCGGCGTCCGCACCGCGCCGTCGATCAACTGGCTGCCATGCTCATCGCCTTCGCGGTTGAGCGGCGCCAGGCGCTCGGCGCACATGCGCCCGGCCTCGTCCAGCACAGTCACGGCCAGGTCGGCGTCGACATCCTTGTTCAGCTCCGCCATCGCCTGGTCGAAGCCCAGCACCTCGCTCAGCAGGAAGCGATAATCGTCGATCGGCGGAACATAGCTGTACATCGAACCTCTCCAATATTGCTGCGGATCAGCTATACCAAACATCTGTTACAGTCAAACGCGCACAGCATCCTTGCCGCTGGGACGCGCGCCGATGATGCCCTGACTATACCCGATCGTGGCGAAAAATGGCGACGATCTGCGCGGCGATCTGCGCCCGCGTCAGCCGACCATCGCGATACCAGTCGGCCGCCGAATTGAGCTGGCTGAGCAGCAACGTGCGATAGAGCGAACGATCAATATCCGCGGGCAGCGGCAGCGCCGCCACCAGATCCCGGAACAATTGCTCGAACCGGTCGCGGCGCGCGACAAGTTGGTCGCGCACGCCATCCGGCACGGCGCGGAAATCATTCATCATCGGCATGGTCAGCGAATCCGCCGCCAACTGGATATCCAGCAGGCTGGCGCACGCCGCCTCCAGCCGCACCCAGGGATCGGCCTGTGTCGCGACCGCCGCCGCGATCCGCGCCTCGGCCGCATCCAGCGCGCCATTATGCAGTTCGACGAACAGCGCGTCCTTCGACTTGATATGGTGGTAGAGCGATCCGCCCAGTACCCCGGCCTGCTCGCCAATGTCGCGCATCGACGTGCCGCGATAGCCCTTGCGCGCAAACAGTTGCGCGGCGATTTCCAATATCTGGCGGCGGCGGCCCGATCCTTCGTCGCGCCCGCCCGCCGATGCGGCATCCCCGATCGTCATGTCAGCGCGCTAGCACAGGGCGTGACCACAGGCCACGTCCCGTGCGATCGCTCCCGGCTCAGGCCGGCACCTTCTGGCCATAGGGCGCATCGGCGTCGCGCGCCGGGATCGCGCCGCGCCGACCGATATTCCACCCGGCCAGACGATGTCCGGCCAATGCCGCCTCTGCCGGCTCCGCGCCGGCCAGCCGCGCATGCAGATAGCCGCCGTTAAAGGCATCGCCCGCGCCGCTCGAATCCACGACATCGACCCGCGCCGGCGGCGGCACCAGCACGCCACCGACCAGACAGCCTTCGGCGCCCAGCTTGACCACGATCTCGCGGCCCTCGCCCGCGCCCCAGCGCGCTGCGGCGTCGGCGGCATCATCCGCCTCGCCCATTTCGACTTCGTCCGCCAGGGTCGGCAACCCGATGTCGCACAAAGCGATCGCCCGGTCGCGCCAGGCCCGCGCAGTCGCGGCGTCGCTCCACAGGCGCGGCCGATAATTGCCGTCGAAGGCGATCCGCCCCCCCCGCGCCTTCACCCGTTCGCACAGCGCCAGCAACGCCTCGCGCCCGGCGTCAGGCAGGATGGCCAGGGTGATGAGCGAAAAATAGAGCAGGTCCGACTGGGCGGCCGCGTCGACCATTGCGCTGCTTTCGGGCAGGTCGAACATCGCCCGCGCCGCCGCCTCGCCGCGCCAATAATGGAAGCTGCGCTCGCCGGTCTCATCCGTCTCGATCGCATAGAGGCCGGTGGTCCGGCCGGGCGTGCCGATCAGCAGGCCGGTATCGACGCCTTCCGCTTCCCACGCCTTGCGCAGTTCCTCGCTCATCGGATCGGCGCCGATCGCACTGGCAAAACGCACCTTGTCGCCGGCCCGCGCCAGGTGGATCGCGGTGTTGATGACATCCCCACCATAGCGCAGGTTCCAGCTATCGCCGCTGCCCCGGCTCAGTTCCAGCATTGCCTCGCCGATGACGGTGATAGTCGCGTCGCTTGCCATGTGATCCTCTCTGATTGCAGCAGCGTCGTGCGGGGCCTGCCCCATGAAGTCAAGCCGTTGCGATCCCGTCCCATATGGCGGAACAGATTGCATTATGCCGCGTTTGCCACAGGCAAAGATACAGGATCGAAAATGTCAGGGGCGGAAATGGGGACGACAGAGACAGGACAGCCGGTCAACCGGTTCGAATTGCTGGTCCAGAGCGTCACCGACTATGCGATCTTCATGCTCGATCCGGCGGGCTTCGTCGTCAGCTGGAATAGCGGGGCGCAGCGCATCAAGGGTTACAGCGCCGACGAAATTATCGGCCAGCACTTCTCCGCTTTCTATACGGAGGAGGACCGCGCCGTCCATGTGCCCGCCGCCGTCCTGCGCACCGCCGAGGTCGAAGGGCGGTTCGAGGCGGAAGGCTGGCGTCTGCGCAAGGATGGCACCCGTTTCTGGGCCAATGTGGTGATCGATCCGATCCGCGATCCCGCCGGCCATCTGCTCGGCTTTGCCAAGGTTACCCGCGACCTGACCGAACGCCGCGCCGCGCAGGAGGAATTGCGCCGCAGCGAGGAACGCTTCCGCCTGCTGGTGCAGAGCGTCACCGACTATGCAATCTACATGATTGATCCGGTCGGCACGATCACCAGCTGGAACAGCGGTGCCGAACGATTCAAGGGCTATAGCGCCGAAGAGATTATGGGCAAGAATTTCGCCCGCTTCTATTCGGAGGAAGACCGCATGGCCGGCCTCCCCTCCCGTGCGCTCGATACCGCCCAGCGCGAAGGCCGGTTCGAGGCGGAGGGCTGGCGCATCCGCAAGGATGGCACCCGTTTCTGGGCCAGCGTCGTGATCGATCCGATCCGCGATCCGGCCGGCGAACTGCTGGGCTTTGCCAAGATCACCCGCGACCTTACCGAACGGCGCCAGGCGGCCCAGGCGCTGGAACAGGCGCGGGAGGCGATCTTCCAGAGCCAGAAGATGGACGCCATCGGCAAGCTGACCGGCGGCGTCGCCCATGATTTCAACAATCTTCTGGCCGTGATCGTCGGCAGCCTCGATCTCGCGCGACAGCGTCTTGCGGCCGGCGCCGATATCAGCCGCTATCTCGACAATGCCATGACCGCCGCCGATCGCGGCGCCACCCTGACCCAGCGGATGCTCGCCTTTGCCCGCAAGCAGGAACTCAAGCTGGAACGGGTCGATTGCATCGGCTTGGTCCATGGCATGGCCGATCTGCTCAAGACCACGATCGGCAGCAGCGTCGCGATCGAGACGCGCTTCCCGCTGTCGCTGCGCCCGGCCCATGCCGACCCGGCCCAACTGGAACTGGCGCTGATCAACCTGGCGGTCAATGCGCGCGACGCCATGCCCGACGGGGGCCGCCTGTTGATCGAGGGCAGCGAAATCATCCTGGCGCTGGGCGACCAGCCCGATCTCGCCGCCGGCAGCTTCATCCGCCTGACCGTGACGGATGAAGGCGAAGGCATGGACGAGGCGACGCTGGCCCGCGCCCGCGAACCCTTCTTCACCACCAAGGGGGTGGGCAAGGGAACCGGCCTTGGCCTGTCGATGATCCACGGCTTCACCCAGCAATGCGGTGGCGCGATGACGATCGCCAGCCAGCCCGGCAAGGGGACCAGCGTGTCCATCTGGCTACCCGTCGCCCTGACCGACGCCAGCAACGAGCGGACGGCCATTCCGTGCGAACCGGACGAGCTGGAAACCGAACCGCTGGTCATCCTGGCGGTCGATGATGACGATCTGGTGCTGACCAATACCGCCGGCATGCTGGAAACGATGGGCCATACCGTGTTCCAGGCCGGATCGGGTCGGGAAGCGCTGCACATGCTGGAGCAGGGGCGCATCGACCTGGTCGTCACCGATCATGCCATGCCCGGCATGACCGGCGCGCAACTGGCCGACGCGATCGAGCAGACCTATCCCGACCTGCCCGTGCTGATCATCACCGGCTATGCCGAACTGCCCGCCGATGCCAGCCGTCGCCTGCGCCTCGACAAACCCTTCCGCCAGGCGGAACTGGCGATGATGGTCCACCGCATCCGCCACGACAGCGCTCTCCGCCGACTGGTTCCCATCGGCACGGATAGCCACCCCTGAAGTTTTACCCGACAATATGTGACAGAATTTCACATATTTTCTTGGCCTTATGTCTTGCCATCGTCATGCGCATGGCCGATGGCAATTGCATCCTGACCGCCAGCAACTCCACAGGATCGCATGAACAAAGCCACACAGCCGACGCCGACATCGCATTTCTTCACATCCCTGCGGACGCGGCTTCACTATCTCGACTGGGGCAATCCGTCGGCGCCGCCGCTGATCCTGGTCCATGGCGGTTTCGACCATGCACGCAGCTGGGACTGGACCGCGCGTTCGCTCGCCCGCGACTATCATGTCATCTGCCCCGACCTGCGCGGCCATGGCGACAGCGGCTGGTCGTCGGACGGCTCCTACATGATGGCCAATTATGTCTATGACCTGGCCCAGCTGGTCGAATTGCTCGATCGCCGGCCGGTCACCATCGTCGGCCATTCGCTCGGCGGATCGATCAGCCTGCGTTATACCGGCCTCTATCCCGACAGCGTCGCACGCGTGGTCGCGATCGAGGGGCTGGGCCTGTCGCCCGACCGCATCGCCGAACAGGCCAAACGCAGTACCGAAGAGACATGGAAGGGCTGGATCGACACCCGCCGCACCAATGCCCGCCGCTCACCACGCCATTATGCAACGATCGAGGCAGCGGTCGCCCGCATGCGCGAACGCAACGATCATCTGTCGGTCGAACAGGCGCTGCACCTCACCCTCCACGGCGTGAACCGCAACGAGGATGGCAGCTATAGCTGGAAGTTCGATCCCTATCTGCACGGCGCCGCGCCCCAGGCCGGCACCGACGAAAATCTGCCCGACTTCTGGCGCCGCATCACCTGCCCGACGCTGCTGTGCCTTGGCCTCGACAGCTGGGCATCAAACCCCGTCAAGGATGGCCGCATCGCCCATTTCCAGCAGGCTCGGCTGGTGGAATTTCCCCATGCCGGCCACTGGCTGCATCACGACCAGTTCGAGATGTTCATCAAGGAACTGCGCGTCTTCCTGGCGGAATGAGGCGCCTCCTCAGGGCCTGCCTGGAAAATGCACGGAAGAGCGCATTTTCGATGCGGCACCAGCCCGCGCCCCCACCCGACCGCCCAGACATGGTACCCTGATGGGTGGTCGGGTGGGGGCGCGGGCTGGTGCGGATGCGCCATAAGCGCTTTTTCCAGGCAAACGCTCAGGCAATGAAGCCCGAAACCGCCGCCTGATATTCCGCCTTCAACTGAGCGATGAAGGCGCCCGCCGGCTGCACAGCCTTGATCGCGCCGATACCCTGGCCTGCGCCCCACACGTCGCGCCACGCCTTCTTGTCGCCGGCCAGGCTCGCGAAATCCATGTCGGCCGCCTTGGGCAGCTTGTCCGGGTCCAGCCCCGACGCGACGATGCTGGGGCGCAGATAATTGCCCAGCACGCCGGTGAAGACGTCGGAATAGACGATGTCGGCCGACGCGCTGTCGACGATCATGTCCTTGTAGGCGTCGAGCGCATTCGCCTCGGTCGTGGCGATGAAGGGCGACCCCATATAGCCAAGGTCCGCGCCCATCATCCGCGCCGCCGCGATCGACCGGCCAGTCGCGATCGCGCCCGACAGCGCCAGCGGCCCGTCGAACCATTCGCGGATTTCCTGGACCAGGGCAAAGGGCGACAGCGTGCCGGCATGACCGCCCGCCCCCGCCGCCACCGCGATCAGGCCATCAGCGCCCTTCTCAATCGCCTTCCTGGCAAAGACATTGTTGATGACGTCGTGCAGCACGATGCCGCCATAGCTGTGGATCGCCTCATTCACCTTCTCCTGCGCGCCCAGCGAGGTAATGACGATCGGCACCTTATATTTGACGCACAGCGCCAGATCCTCTTCCAGCCGCGCATTGGTGCGGTGGACGATCAGGTTGACGGCAAAGGGCGCATCCTGATCGGTCAGTTCCGCACCCAGTTGCTGCAACCAGGCCTCGAACGTGCCGGACGGACGCGCATTGAGCGACGGAAAGGCGCCGACGATGCCGGCACGGCATTGGGCAATCACCAGTTCCGGCTGCGAGATGATGAACATCGGCGACCCGATCAGCGGCAGGGACAAACGGCCTTGAAGCGAAGCCGGCAGGGTCATGATCGGGGTCTCTCCTTTATCTGTTCGAACCGCGCTATCATCGCTCCGCGCCCGGAAAAAGGCCAAAATCAACCGTATTGCTCAAGCAATACAGTGGTGCTATGATCTCGATCCAGGCCCGACAAGGAGTGCCCCAGAATGTATAGCGAGAGCGATCTGCAAGATGCCGTAGCGGCCGGCGCGCTGACGCCCGCCAGCGCCCAGGCGCTGCGCGACCATGTCGCCCGGCTGCGCGCCAGTTCGGTGGATGAGGAACATTTTCGCCTGCTGACCGGCTTCAACGATATTTTCGTCGCCATCGCCTCGGTAATCCTGCTGGTCGCGGTCGCGGGACTCGGCAACGAGGTCCGCCTTGGCATCACCACGCCGCACCAGCCCTCCTTCGTCTCCGGCCTGTTCGTCGCCGGCACCGCCTGGGGCCTCGCTGAATATTTCACGCGCCGCCTGCGCATGGCGCTGCCTTCGATCCTGCTGCTGCTCGCCTTTGTCGGCGGCATCGCCTTCACCGCAGCGCTGCTGATCGGACCGATGATCCCCGACGCGCAGAATGACGGCGCGGGTCTGGTCGCCTCGCTCGCCGGCCTCAGCGCCGCGATCGCCGCCTGGTTCCACTGGCGCCGCTTCATGGTACCGATCACCGTCGCCGCCGGTGCTGCCGGCGCGGCCGCGATCGTTGGCGGCCTGGCCATGTGGCTGATCCCGTTCAGCCACACCCTGCCCTTCATCCTGCTGCTGGTCGCGGGCCTTGCCATCTTCACCCTCGCCATGCGCTGGGATATGAGCGATCCGGGCCGCACCAGCCGCCGTTCAGACGTCGCCTTCTGGCTGCACCTGACCGCCGCACCTATGATCGCCCATTCGCTGTTCCAGTTGCTAGGCATCACCCATGGGCTGGTCGATGCAGGACAGGCCTTCCTGGTGATCCTGCTCTATCTCGCCTTCGGCCTGGTGGCGCTGGCGATCGACCGTCGCGCCCTGCTGGTCTCCAGCCTCGCCTATGTCCTCTATGCGCTCTACAGCCTGTTCCAGAAGGTCGGCGCGGTCGAACTGTCCGCCGCGCTCACCGCGCTGGTGATCGGCGGCACGCTGCTGCTGCTCTCGGCCTTCTGGCACCGCGCCCGTGCCGCGATCGTCACCGGCCTGCCCCCGGCGCTCGCCAGCCGCCTGCCCTATCTCAATCGCGCAGCCGCCTGATTCCTCCCCGACACGGGGAGGGGGACCACCGCCAACGGCGGTGGTGGAGGGGGCGTGCCAGCTGGCGCGCCCTTTCCCAATTCGGTTTGCCAATTCGGCTTGATAGTCATGAGGGCTACCCACTCCGGGCGCGGCCCCCTCCCCGCAAGCAGGGAGGATCAGTTCATCGCCAGGATCATGTTGCGCACCTGGGGATAGACCTGCTTTTCCCATTTGCTGCCGGAAAAGACGCCATAATGGCCCACGCCCGGCTGCAGATGATGGCGCTTCAGATGCGGCCGCAGGCCGGTGCAAAGGCCGTGCGCAGCCGACGTCTGGCCGACCGCGCAGACATCGTCCTTTTCGCCCTCGACCGTCAGCAGTGCGGTCTTGCGGATCGCGCCGGGGTTCACCGCCCGGCCATGGACCGTCAATTCCCCCTTGGCCAGCAGCATGCGCTGGAACACCATGTCGACCGTTTCCAGGTAAAATTCCTTGGTCATGTCGAGGACCGCGAAATATTCCTGGTAGAAGGTCTTGATCTTGTCGGCCTCGATCGTCTTGCCGTCGGCCAGCAGCTGATACAGTTCGCGATGCTGCGACCCGTGCCGTTCCATGTTCATCGACATGAAGGCGGACAGTTGCAGGAAGCCGGGATAGACCTCGCGCCCACGCCCGGCATAGCGGAACGGCACGGTGGAGATCAGATTCTCCTCGAACCATTCGATCGGCTTCTCGTTCGCCAGTTCGTTGACCACCGTCGGCGCCGCGCGCGGATCGATCGGCCCGCCCATCAGGGTCATCGACCTGGGTGTCGCCGCATCCTCATCCTCGGACATCAGCGCCACCGCGGCCAGCGCCGGCACGCAGGGCTGGCACACCGACACCAGATGGGCGCCGGGGCCGATATCCTGCAGGAACTGGATGACATAATCGACATATTCGTCGAAACCGAAGCGCCCGGCTTCCATCGGCACGTCGCGGGCATTCTTCCAGTCGGTGATATAGACGTCATGGTCCTGCAACAGCGTCGCCACGGTGCTGCGCAGCAGGGTTGCGAAATGCCCCGACATCGGCGCCACCACCAGCACCTTGGGCTGGGCGGTCTCGACATCGTCCTTCACGAAATGCAGCAGGTCGCCGAACGGCAGGTCGAGCACGATCTCCTCGCGCACCTCGACCTCGGCATTGCCGGTCTGGACGCGGTCAATGCCATAGGCGGGGCGCTTGTGGGTCATACGCGCGCCCTGGAACACGTCCACCAGCGCGAACATGCGGCGCGGCATCGGCCAGTCGGCGACCGGACCCATATGGTCGCGCATCGCCAGCGCCATCTGCGCCCCGAAGCGGGCCGGGGCCAGCATGTCTTCCATGGCCTGGTAACCGTCGTAAAGCATTCGCATATTACCAAAACAACCTTGTTCAACCTGGGGGGAGACGACTCGGCTCTTCCCTTAAACGCTATACATGCTTTTCATGTTGCACTGCATCATGAATGATGGAAAATAACATTCGGCATATCTGCCAGGGAACCGCCCCTGCGATTTTGCGTTTGGGGGCCGGGAACCGTGTATCGGGAGAGCATGGATGGCCGTCGCGGAACTCACTCTATCCAGCAAGAATTATTCCTCCTGGTCGCTGCGCGGCTGGCTCTTGTGCCGGCTCGCCGGGCTGAAGGTGGAGGAAAGGATCATCGCCATCGATGATCCGGAAAATCGCGCCGAACTGTTGCTCTTGTCGCCATCGGTGCTGGTGCCGCGCCTCACCCATGAAGGGGCGAGCGTCTGGGACACGCTCGCAATCGCGGAATATCTGCACGAACTTTATCCCCAGGTCGGCATGTATCCGGCCGAACGGATCATCCGTGCCCATTGCCGGTCGGTCTCGGGCGAGATTCATTCGGGCTTCGCCAATCTCCGCTCTGCCCTGCCGATGAACCTCAAGGTCCGCCATGACCGCTTCCCGATCTTCTCGGGCGCCAAGCCCGATATCGAGCGGATCGAGACGATCTGGACCGAATGCCTGGACGCCTATGGCGGCCCCTGGCTGTTCGGCGAAAAGCCGACCGTGGCCGATGCCATGTTCGCGCCGGTCGCTCAGCGCTTCCTCACCTATGCCGTGCCACTCTCGCCCAGGTCGGCGGCCTATTGCGACACCATCAACGGCTGGCCGCTGATGCGCGAATGGATCGACGCCGCCCGCGCCGAACCCGATGATATCGAGGAACTGGATATCGAGTTCTGAACGCCCCTTCCCCCCGCCCTGTGCGGGGGTTAAGGCACGGGGATGAAACACGCCCTCCCCCTCCTGGCCCTTGGCCTTGCCACCCTGTCCTTCCCCGCCAATGCCCAGACCGACCCGGCGAAAACCGATCCAGCCAAGCTGGAACAGTCGGTCCGCACCATGGCGTCCGACCTGTTCGAGGGGCGCGCGCCCGGCACCGTGGGGGAAGAGCGGACGATCGGCTATCTCGTCGCCCGCTTCGAGCAGTTGGGATTGGAGCCGGGCGGTCCGGACGGCCAGTGGGTGCAGACCGTGCCGCTGCTCCATACCCGCCTTGGCCAGTCGGAAAGCCTGTCGGTCGCGCAAAATGGCGCCGCTACCCCCTGGACCTTCGGCAAGCAGGTTTACCTCTCGACCCTTCAGCCCAAGGACAAGGTTGCCGTCGCCAATGCACCGATGGTCTTTGTCGGCTATGGCGTCTCCGCCCCGGAACGCGGCTGGGACGATTTCAAGGGCGTGGACCTGAAAGGCAAGATCGCCGTCTTCCTGATCAACGATCCGGACTTTGAAGCCGCCAAGGGCGAAGACCCGTTCGGCAAGTTCGGCGGCAAGACCATGACCTATTATGGCCGCTGGACCTACAAGTTCGAGGAAGCCGCCCGCCACGGCGCGATCGGCGCGCTGATCGTCCATGACACGCCGGGCGCCGGCTATGGCTGGAACGTGATCGTCAGCCCCGGCGGCGAGAATTACGACCTCGTCCGCCCGGCCGACAAGCTCATCAGCCTGCAGGTGCAGGGCTGGGTCGAGGGTGAGGCCGCCAAGGCCCTGTTCGCCGGCGCCGGTCAGGATCTGGCCGCGCTGCGCAAGCAGGCCCGCTCGGCGAAATTCAAGCCGGTCGAACTCAAGGGGGCCAGCTTCTCCGCCGCCTTCCCGGTCACCCAGGAAGTGGTGAAGAGCGCCAATGTCATCGCCCGCATCCCCGGCGCCAAGCGCCCGGATGAGACGGTCATGTATGGCGCCCATTGGGACGCCTATGGCAAGGGTGCGCCCGACGCGCAGGGCCGCATCTATCGTGCCGGCGCCAATGATGATGCGCTCGGCATGGCCGGCCTGTTCGAGATAGCCCGAACCTTCAAAGCCGGCCCCGCCCCTGACCGTTCGATCGTCTTCGCCGCCTGGACGGCGGAGGAACGCGGCCTGCTGGGGTCGGAATTTTATGCCCAGAACCCGGTCTACCCGCTCGACAAGACGGTCGCCAACCTCACCATCGACGTGCTCCAGACCGCCGGCAAGGCCAAGGACGTGATCCTGATCGGCAAGGGCCAGAATGTGCTGGAGGACGATCTCGCCAAGTTCGCGGCCAAGCAGGGTCGCGTCATCACCCAGGAAAGCCTGCCCGAACGCGGCCTCTTCTACCGCGCCGATCATTTCTCCATGGCCAAGCGCGGCGTGCCCGTGCTGCTGATGATGGGCCTCGCCGGCGCATCCGACATGGTCGATGGCGGCCGCGCCGCCGGCCAGGCCTGGATCGATGCCTATACCGGCAAATGCTATCACCAGGCCTGCGACGCGGTCGACGATACATGGAAGCTGGACGGCGCCGCGCAGGACGTGGACCTGATGTACGACATCGGCCGCGACCTCGCCTTCTCGGCCCGTTGGCCCGAATGGAAGGCCGGCTCCGAATTCAAGGCCATCCGCGACAAGAGCGCGGCGGTCCGGAAGTAACGCAACATCCTCCCCTCCCTTTCAAGGGAGGGGAGATATTTATGCAGCGCTCAACCGATACAGTCCCGCCCCATGCGGCGGCAGCGTCACCGATATCCGGTCCGCCTGCTGCCCCAGCGCCTGCCCGGCCCACAGGTCGCGCACCGCCACCGGAGCGTTCAGCCCCAGATCACGCAGCCTGATCCAGACCTCGCGCGGCTTGTCGCTGACGTTGAACAAGGCGACATAACGGTCCGCGCTCCCTTCCGCCTTCGCCGACCAGATGCGGCCGCCATCCTCGATATAATGGGGCTGATTGTCGTAACTCGCCTGATTGACCGCGATCACCTCCTTGTTGGTCAGCAGCGCCAGCGTCGCCGCATCCAGATGCCGCAGATCACCGCCCATGATCAGCGGCGACCGCGCGATCGCCCACAGGGTCATCAGCGTCCGCTGCTCGTCCGGGGTGAAGCGCGTATCCCGCTCGCCCAGCGCCAGCCGCCCCAGCGGCAGCATGTCCGCATCCGGCCATGAACCCGGCCCACGATAGGGCGTCCAGTTTTCCAGCCGGGTAAACTGCGCCTCCAGCATCGCCCAGTCGTCCCAGAAATCATCGGAGATGCGCCACATCTGCGCATATTTGCGGACATGATCGCCGCGCATCACCGGCGTCTCGCCGGGCGAGAGGCTCAGGATGATCGGGCGCCCGATGGCGACGATGGCCTTGTGCGCCGCCTCGATCTCCGCCGCATGGGCGTCATAGGGCCGGCTCATATCGTCCATCTTGACGAAATCGACGCCCCAGTCGGCATAGAGGCGGAAGATGCTGTCATAATAGGCCTGCGCGCCCGGCCGCGTCATGTCGACGCCATACATGTCCGGGTTCCAGCTACAGATGCTCTTCCTGTCGGCGATGTCCGCCGCACGATATTTCGTCCCCAATATCGGCAGATTCTGCTCCACCGCCGCACGCGGGATGCCGCGCATCACATGGATGCCGAATTTCATGCCCAGCGCATGCACATCCCTGGCAAGCTGGGTGAAGCCCTTGCCGCCCACGCTGGACGGAAAGCGATTGGGTGCCGGGATCATCCGGCCATAGCCGTCCATCGCCGGCCTGGGCTTGGCATTATAGGTATAGCTCGACGCCTCGGGCTCATACCACTGAATGTCCACGGTGAAGATGTCATAGCCAAAGGGCAGCAGCTTTTCCGCCATGATCCCGGCGATCTCGCGCGCCTGCGCCTCGGTGATGGTGGTGGCAAAGCTGTTCCAGCTATTCCATCCCATCGGCGGACGCGGCGCCAGCACCGCTTTCCCCGCTTCCGCCGGAGCTGCCCCCGCCCGCACTGCGCCAGCAGCCGCAAGCCCCGCCACGCCACCTGCGAGCATATCGCGGCGGCTGGCCTTCCATGTCATCCTCATCATTTGTCGGAGTTAATAGGAAGTCAGAGCCGAAATCAACATCCGTTCGTTTCGAGCATGTCGAGAAACGCAGACCTAGCGCTTGCCGCTTCTCGACACGCTCGAAGCGAACGGACGTGGGTTCATCAAACCCTGATCCCCGCCAGCCACTCGCCGATCATCGCCCGGCCCGCTGCCACCGCGCCCGGCCCATGATCGTCATGATCCTTCCGCAGCGCGATGCCGCATTGCCCCGCCACATCCAGATCGGCCCAGAAATGGGTCAACCAGTCGTCGAAGCGCGAATCCTCGCCCATTTCGGCGTGGAATTGCAGCGCCAGCAGATTGGGCCCGCGCCGGAACGCCTGATGCGCATAGCGATCGGTCGACCCCAGCAATTCGACCTGATCGGGCAGGTCGAACGTGTCGCTATGCCAGTGCAGCACCGGCACGCCGTCGATATGGCGCAGCGGTGATCCCGCCCCCGCCGCGTTGACGCTGACCGGCGCAAAGCCCAGTTCCATATGCCCGCCCGGATAGACCCGCGCGCCCAGCGCCGCCGCGATCATCTGGCTGCCCAGACATACGCCCAGCGTCGGCCGGTCCGCCGCCAGCCGCGCGGAAAGCTTGCCGATCTGCACCGGGATCCAGGGATGCACATCCTGTTCATAGACGCCCATCGGCCCGCCCATCATGATGAGCAGATCGGGTTCGGTCAGGTCGATATCGGCGAAATCGGGGCTGGCCACATCGATCCGTTCGATCTGATAGCCGGCCGCCTCGATCGGCTGGAGATAGCCTGCCGCACCCTCGCGCGGCACATGTCGGACGATCAACGCTCTTTTCATTACCTCCGATAGCTAGCCAGCCAAACCCGCCGACGCCAGCCCAGCCTTTCTTGGGGACAGAAAATTGCCGCTATCGGCTTGGCCCGGCCGCCCAGCCCTGATTTAACCTCGGCCCATGATCCTGACCCGCATCGCTCGCCCCGTCCTGCTGGCCACTTTGCTCGCCGGCACCGCCCTTTCCGCCCAGACCAGCGAAGCCCCTTCCGCGCCGGTCGATGCGGTCGATCCCTTCATCGGCACCTCGGGCGAAGGCCATACCTTCCCCGGCGCCGTCGCCCCCTTCGGCATGGTCCAGCTCTCGCCCGACACCCATGTCGGCCCGGCGCGCCAGACCTATAATTGGGCGGCGGGCTATCGCCATGAAGACCCGGTGATCCTCGGCTTCTCCCACACCCATTTCTCCGGCGCGGGCCATAGCGACCTTGGCGATTTCCTGGTGATGCCCGTCAGCGGCGACAGCGTTCCGCTGGAGGCCGGCGACGAGAAGACGCCCGGCTTCCGCTCGCACAAGGCTGATGAAGTCGCCTCGGCCGGCTATTATGCCGTCACCCTGACCGATCCGGGCGTGCGTGCGGAAATGACGGCCGGCACCCGCGTCGGCGTCCACCGCTATACCTTCCCCACCGGCAAGGCGGCGCATCTGCTACTCGACCTGCGCTCGATCATCTATGACTATCCCGGCAAGATCCTCTGGTCCTCCATCCGCATCCGCCCCGACGGCACGATTACCGGATCGCGCGAGGTGCGCGGCTGGGCCACGCCGCGCCGCATCTTCTTCGCCATCCGCTTTTCCGCGCCGCTGACCGGCCACCGCTTCGTCAGCACCGAAAAGGACATAATCTACAAGGGCTTCAAAGGCCCCGGTCGCGGCCCCGAGACGCTGGACTCGCTATCCGGCCGCGCGCTGGTGGCACAGCTCAACTTCGGCACGCTGGCGAAGCCGCTGGAGGCGAAGGTCGCGCTGTCGGGCGTGGATGAGGATGGCGCCATCGCCAACCTCGCCAGCGAGCCGGGCGATTTCGACGCGATCCGGGCCAGCACCCGCACCGCCTGGAACGATGCGCTGGGCGCGGTGAAGATCGATGCGCCCAAGCCGATGCGCACCAATGTCTATACCGCCCTCTATCACAGTCTGATGGCGCCCAGCGTCTGGAGCGACGCCGATGGCCGCTGGCGCGGACCCGATGACCAGGTCCATGCCGGAACCGGCTTCACCATGCATTCCACCTTCTCGCTGTGGGACACGTTCCGCGCCGAACATCCGCTGCTGACGCTGATCCAGCCCGAAGCGAAGAACGCCGATTTCGTGAACTCGCTGGTCGTGGGGCAAAAGACCAGCCCGTTCGGCATCCTCCCCGTCTGGCAGTTCGGCGGCAAGGAAACCTGGACGATGATCGGCTATCATGCCGTCCCGGTCATCGCCGACGCCTGCCTGAAAGGGATCAAGGGGATCGACTGCACCATCGCGCTCAAGGCGATGGTCGCCAGCGCCGACTATGCCCCCTATGGCGGCCTCGGCGATTATATGAAGCTCGGCTATGTCCCCATCGACCGCGAGCCCGAAGCCGCGTCCAAGACGGTCGAATATGCCTATGACGACTGGACCATCGCCCGCCTCGCCCGCCAGTTGGGCGACACGGTCACGGCCCAGCGCTTCGAGAAGCGCGCCCAATACTGGCGCAACAGCTTCGACGCGAAGACCGGCTTCCTGCGCGCACGCAAGGCCGACGGCAGCTTCCGCACCCCCTTCGATCCGACCGCGATCAACTATGGCAGCGACTATACGGAGGGGAATGCCTGGCAATATAGCTGGTTCATGCCGCACGATCAGGGCGGCCTGTTCCGCCTGCTGGGCGGCGACGCGAAGACCATCGCCAAGCTCGATGCCATGTTCGACTATGACAATAGCAAGATCGACTATAGCCATGCCGAGGATATTTCCGGCCTGATCGGCCAATATATCCATGGCAACGAACCCAGCCACCATGTCGCCTATCTCTACAGCTATGCGGGCCAGCCCTGGCGCACGCAGGAGCGGCTGAAGCAGATTGTCGACAGCCAGTATAAGCCCACGCCCGAGGGCCTCGCCGGCAATGACGATCTGGGCCAGATGTCCGCCTGGCTGGTCTTCACCGCCTTGGGTTTCTACCCCGTGGCGCCGGGCAGCAACGAATATGTGATCGGCCGCCCCTTCGTTGACCGCGCCGAGATGACCTTGCCCAGCGGCCACCGCTTCACCGTGATTGCCGACGGCCTGACCGACGCCAACCGGTATGTCGGCCAGGTGACGCTGAACGGCAAGTCGCTCGATCGCGGCTATATCACCGACGCGGAAATCCGCGCTGGCGGCGAACTGCGCTTCACCATGCAGGCCAGCCCCAACAAGACATGGGCGACCGGCATAAAGGCCCGCCCCTTCTCCATGACCGGCTATGGTAAGTGAAGGCGCGAGACCGGCATTATCTCTTCGTCTGCAGCCAGAACAAGCTGCGCAGCCCCACCGCCGAACAGATTTTCGCTGACCATCCCGGCATCGAAACCCTGTCGGCGGGCACCAACCATGATGCGGAAACGCCATTGGACAATGAAATGCTGCGCTGGGCCGACACCATCTTCGTGATGGAAAAGACCCACCGCAGCAAGATCCAGCAGCGCTTCCGCAGCGCGCTGGGCGGCACAAGGATCGTCTGCCTCGACATCCCCGACGACTACGCCTTCATGGACCCGGACCTGATCACTCTGCTGCAGGCAAGAATGGCCCGCTTCCTGCCACGCGCCCCGACCACCTGATCACCCTGCCAAGCCGAGCGGCGAAGATATGGAGAAGAGCTAGCCGACTGCGGGTGAAGTGCGCCAGCGCCAGCCTGCACATCCTTCACTCGGGTGACGCATTGGGGTGGAAACAAGACATTCCTCCCCGGCACGGGGAGGGGGACCGCTCGCGTAGCGAGTGGTGGAGGGGCACAGGCCCAATAGCGCAGCGCTAAGAGGCTCCAGCCCCTCCGTCAGCGCTTCGCGCTGCCACCTCCCCGTGCCGGGGAGGAATGTCCGCTTCTCGTCGACAGCCGTCAAAACCCGACATCGTCATGAAACCGCAGCGAAGCCCTGTCCTACTCGACCAATCTCTGATCTACCCTGGGCGATGCACCAGCACCGCCCCCTTCCCTCGCCCCGACCGCAGCCCGCCACAGCCCGTGACCCATATGTCGCCTCCCTGTCGCGTCGGCATGACCCGACCGGCGCGTCGGTTCGAGGCTGTCCTGACCCAATTGTCGCGCGACCGTTGCGCCATGGGCGCGCGGCAGGCGCATATCCGGTGCAAACGGCCCTGAATGCCGCACGACACTGTGAACTTCGGCGCTGTCACGTCGGCATGACCTTTGCCGATCCCGCTCTATCGGCAATAGCCTTCCTCGCCCGGCTTCACGATCAGGCAGTCCTGCTTGTCGGCGAGATATTTGAAGCCCGTCTCCGCCCCGGTGCCCGGCCGGATGGCGAGATCGCGGCCATCGCGCACGAAGCGGATCGTCGCGCCATCGGCCAGGCCGCTATAAGTCACCTCCCGGTCGAGATTATCCTTGTTGGCCAGCGCATAATGGCCCGGTTTCCCATCGGGCGCGGGCTGGATGTCGAGGAACAGCCCTTCCGGCCCGGTCCAGCGCCCGACCCATTCGTCGGTGGGCAGCGCCGCGCCGGCATTGTCCGGGGCCGCGACAGAGTCTGTATCCTCGATCGCTTCGGCATGGGCCGGCACGCTCGCATTGTTCGCCACCGTTTCGTTGTCCACGCCCTTGGCGCAGCCACCCAGCAGCAATACCGCGCCCAGACCGGGCAGGATCAGGCGAAGGGCGGACGTGGTGGCGGGCTGTCGGATCATCCATGGTCTCCTTGCTGTCATGACGACAATATGCGGAGCAAACGGGCGAACCGGCCGGATCGATCCGCAATCGGGTCGAACGGCGCTTGCCAGCGCCCGTCATTTCCGCACAATGAGCGGCAACAAAATAGCATGTTCGGGGCGCCGGGTCGTCCCATGCCGGGGGGCAAGTGAGAGCGAAATTCGTACGGGAGTCCGCCGATGTCCGGCGGCAGGCACTGATCGACGCAACGGCAAAATGTCTGGCGGAAAAGGGCGTGGCAGGCACCTCTGTCCGCGCCATCTGCGCCGCCGCGGGCGTATCGTCCGGGCTGCTGACCCATTATTTCGAGGGTGTCGATGCGCTGATCCTGGCGACCTATCGCGATGTCGGCCAGCGCGTATCCCAGGCCATGGATGCAGCGATCGCAGGCGCGGGCGATGATCCGCTGGACCGGCTGCGCGCCTTTCTCCAGGCCAATTTCCGCGAGCCCGTGCTCGACGCCGACCTGCTCGCCACCTGGATCGCCTTCTGGAGTCTGATCAAGTCCAACGCCGATGTCGCGGCCGCCCATGCCGACATCTATGCCGCGTCCCGCGCGCAGTTGGAGGGGCTGGTCGCCGCCGCCGCGCCGGCCTTCTCGCCCGCGCAGGTACGGCTCAAGGCCATCGGCCTCACCGCGCTGGTCGACGGGCTGTGGCTGGAATATTGCCTCGACCCCACCAGTTTCAGCGCGGCGGAGGCACAGCAGCTGGTCGAACGGGCCATGGGTCACGCCCTGCGGGATCAATGAGCCGTTCGATTAATCGGATAGCGTGTGATCGCTTTTATCTATCAACATGTCCGAGAAAACCAATTTCCCCCGAATCATCCGCTTCCCTACACAGGCTTCGCAACAGCAACCCTAATCAAGGAACTGGATAGCCCATGGCTCTCATCAACACCCCCCTGCAGCCTTTCAAGGCAACCGCTTTCAAGGAAGGCAAGTTCGTCGACGTCACCGATGCCGACGTCAAGGGCAAGTGGGCCGTCTTCTTCTTCTACCCGGCCGACTTCACCTTCGTCTGCCCGACCGAGCTGGAAGACCTGGCCGACATCTACCCCACCCTGCAGGGCATGGGCGTGGAAGTCTATTCGGTGTCGACCGACACCCACTTCTGCCACAAGGCCTGGCACGACACCTCGCCGGCCATCGGCAAGATCAACTATTACATGCTGGGTGACCAGAACCACGACATCTCGAACCAGTTCGGCGTGCTGCGCGAAGGCGTCGGCCTGGCCGATCGCGGCACCTTCGTGCTCGATCCGGAAGGCGTGATCCAGCTGGTCGAAATCACCCCCGAGGGCGTGGGTCGCAACGCGGCCGAACTGCTGCGCAAGATCAAGGCGCTGCAGTACTGGACCAGCCATCCGGGCGAAGTCTGCCCCGCCAAGTGGGAAGAAGGCGCGGAAACCCTCGCCCCCTCGCTCGACCTCGTCGGCAAGATCTAAGCACCATCAGGTGCTGACAGGCCGCCGGGCTCGCCTCCGATGAGGGAGCCCGGCGGACCTTCAAAAAAATTTCTACAGACTTATCTTAGTTTCAACGGGGCTTTTGGGTCGCACCAATTCCCCGGACGGGCCGTCGCGTCCTCCCGATCGGGACGGCCCGCCATTTTTTCCACGGAGCCAGACAGACATGTTGGACGCAAATCTCAAGGGGCAGTTGAAGGCCTATCTGGCGAACATCACCCAGCCGATCGAGCTGGTGGCTTCGCTGGATGACGGCGCCAAGTCGCGCGAAATGAACGAATTGCTGACCGAAATCGCCGAGCTTTCGGACAAGGTCAGCCTTGCCACCGGTTCGGACAAGCGCAAGCCCAGCTTCATGATCCGCCGCGTCGGTACCGATATCGGCGTCACCTTCGCCGGCTTGCCGATGGGCCATGAATTCACTTCGCTTGTGCTCGCCTTGCTGCAGGTCGGCGGTCATCCCTCCAAGGCCGCGCAGGATCTGATCCAGCAGGTGAAGGATCTCGATGGCGACTATGCGTTCGAAACCTATTTCTCGCTGTCGTGCCAGAACTGCCCCGACGTGGTGCAGGCGCTGAACCTGATGAGCGTGCTCAACCCCCGGATCAGCCATGTCGCGATCGACGGCGGCCTGTTCAAGGACGAGGTCGACGCCCGCAAGGTCATGGCCGTGCCGACCATTTTCCTGAACGGCGAACCCTTCGGCCAGGGCCGGATGGAGCTGGAGCAGATCGTCGCCAAGATCGACAGCGGTGCCGAAGCGAAGGCGGCCGAGAAGATCCGCAAGCAGGACCCGTTCGAGGTGCTGGTGGTCGGCGGTGGCCCTGCCGGCGCGGCGGCGGCCATCTATTCGGCGCGCAAGGGCATTCGTACAGGTGTGGCGGCGGAACGCTTCGGCGGCCAGGTGCTTGACACCATGGATATCGAGAATTTCATCTCGGTCAGCCGCACCGAAGGGCCCAAGCTCGCCTCGGCGCTGGAGGCGCATGTCAAGGATTATGACGTCGAGATCATGAACCTGCAGAAGGCGGCGAAGCTGATCCCGGCCAAGACCGAAGGCGGCTATCATGAGGTTGTGCTGGAAAATGGCGCCTCGCTGAAGGGCCGCACCATCATCCTGTCGACCGGCGCCCGCTGGCGCCAGATGGGCGTGCCGGGCGAAGACGAATATCGCAACAAGGGCGTGGCTTACTGCCCGCACTGCGATGGCCCCCTGTTCAAGGGCAAGCGCGTGGCGGTGATCGGCGGCGGCAATAGCGGCGTCGAAGCCGCGATCGACCTGGCCGGCATCGTCGCCCATGTCACCCTGATCGAGTTTGACAGCCAGCTCCGTGCCGACGCAGTGCTGCAGCGCAAGCTCGCCAGCCTGCCCAACGTCAAGATCATCACCTCGGCTCTGACGACCAAGGTCAACGGCAATGGCGAGCGGGTGACCGGCCTCAGCTACAAGGACCGCAACAGCGGCACCGAGCATGATGTCGAGCTGGAAGGCATTTTCGTCCAGATCGGCCTGGTGCCCAACACCGAATGGCTCAAGGACACGATCGCCCTCTCGCCCCGTGGCGAGATCGAGATCGACGCGCGCGGCGAAACCAGCCAGCCCGGCATCTTCGCTGCCGGCGACTGCACCACCGTGCCCTACAAGCAGATCGTCATCGCCATGGGTGCTGGGTCAACCGCGGCCCTGTCGGCCTTCGACTATCTGATCCGCCTGCCCACTGCCGAGGAGGCAGCCGAGGCAGCCTGAAAAATGCCCGCCTGAACCAGTTCCCCCCTTCTGGTTTTCAGGCCAGCGAAGGCCGGCCCGTTACCCTGACGGACCGGCCTTTTTCCTATATTCTCGTCGAAATACGCGGCGGCTCAGCTTTCGATCAGGTCGAGATAGGCGACGACATCATTGTCGGTGGCGAGGAACAGGCCATCCTGCACTTCCTGCGGCTGTTGTTCGGCGACGCGCAGCGCTTCGCTTAGGGGGCCATACAGGATCGTCATCGCCGCGCCGTCGTCGCCCAGATGATAGAGGCGGACGGTCGCGCTGTCATAGGTGGTGCGCATCGCTCTTCCCTATCAGATCGGCACGGCAAAGTCAGCGCCGGTCCTTGACCTTCATGCTGGGGGCAAGCTGGTTCTGGCCGATCCGGACGGCATCGTCGGTAAAATTGGCGACGAAGGTCGAGCCGCGCGCCAGGCCCGGCACGAAGCCGGCCTTGTTCCCTTCGATCACCAGGGCGCTGCTGTCCTGCTCGCGGCCCTCGGGCGCGACAGTGATGAAGGCCGACCAATTATCCTTGTCCTTGCCCTGTACCATGTCGTTGCCGACGATCTGGCCACTCGCGCCGTTGCTGAGGTCGATCATGTAATTGGTGAGATGGCCACTGCTGTCGTCAAAGCTGTTGTCGCGGATATCGACCTGCGCGGCGCGGCTCTTGAGATAATGGCCGCCATCGCCCTGGTCGAAGCGCGAACGGGTGACGCTGAGGCGCGCGACCCGGCCGATATAAATGCCATGGGCACAGTCGAGATCGCGGTCGCACCGGCCCAGATGGCGGAAAGTCGATTTGTCGATCTGGACCGTGGCACCGCGATCCTCGCCGGTCAGAATGCCTTCCTCGCTGTCGCGGAACAGGCTGTTACTGACGGAAAGATTGCCTTTTTCGAGACGGATGCCCGATCCATTGCCATCGGGAACGCGCAGATTCTGGAAGATCAGGCCATCGACCATGGTGGCGCGGCCGCGCAGCACCAAAGCCGCCTTTTCCTCGCAGATCGTGCCGTCGAAAATCGCACTGCCCGGCGTCGCGGCCTTGATCGTCACCTCGCCACCATTCTGCACCGCGCATTGGCGATAGGTACCCGGCGCGACGATGACCGTGCCCTTACCATCGCCGATCGCGCCGATCGCATCGGCGAGCGAGGCAAAGCCCCGACCATTTTCGGCAAGCGTGAACGGAGCCGGCGCGCTCTGGGCAAAGGCCGACGCGGTGATGGCTGCGGACACCAGCAGCAGGGTCGAGAGGATGCGCATGCCATCAAGGCTAGGCGCCGACCGCATCATAGCCAAGCCCCATAGTACAACTGAACGCACCTGCCCCACTTTGGGGCAGAAGCATTTCCAGGCGGAGAGGCAGCTACACCGCCATAAACCGCAAATTCGTCCATCAATTCCATTCAGCTAAGCCAGAGAAATGTTGAGGATCAGCCAGGCAATCGCATCGCCGCGAACAGCGCATTGGCTACCTCCGGCCCGGTCACGTCACCATGATCGGCAATGAATTCGTCAGCCAGCAAATTGGTAATGCGCGTGGGCGCCCAAGGCGGATAAACGAAGCTCCCCTGCTCCAGCTTCGACGCAGTTGCTTCTTGCTGCATTAGCATGGCGCCGTTGCGGCCAATGCCTCCAAACTTGTCAGCGGGACCGCCGACGGCCGCCCGCTTGTCGCCTGAAAAACGGGACGCAATAGCATAGGCGATACCAACAGCCTTGTCGTTGCGGGTGTGGGTCACGGTGATCGGTCCCAACACCCTGTTTTCGACAATGACTGACCGAAAAAAGCCCGCCTTCCCTTCAATGTTCGAGGCAAAGCCATTATGGGAGAAGGCCCCCTGGAGCAGGGCCAGAGATTGCGGACGAAATGGTATCCCACCAGCCACGGCAGCGGTCACCACGCGCGCGCCGAAACTGTGCCCGGCCAGGTGAATATGCAGGTCTGGCCGCCCTGCCCTGATCCCGGCCAGTACCTTGTTAAGACCCGCGCCGATAGCTCCGGCGCGCTCCTTCATTACATAATAGGTCGAATAGTTGAGCAGGCGCCATGCCCCGCCCTTGGCCCCGTTCCAGAAACCGGCAAGGCTGGATGCACTACCATCCGCATCCATGGCTCGGCCCTCGTCCAACAGCGCAGTCACCCCGCCGCCACTGTCTCGATCATCGGCAAGTTCGACCGGATCCGAAAGCGCGTTCAGAATATCGTCGCCCTTGTGCGGGGTGAACAAGCGCGCGGAGTTATCATCTTCGGTATCACTTGGCTGTGGGAGCATGGCCTGAAGCGCCTCGACGAAATCCGTGCGTGCTTTCGCCCGGTCTTCAAGATCAGGCAATGCAGCCTTGGCGCGATCGAGAATGGCAGGATCGATGTCACCCAACAATTCACCGAGCCGGTCCAGCTTGTCCGCCAGCAATCGCACATTCCCCGCGCCCGTGATGCTGGCGCTGCCACCTCCAGGATCGGCGCTCGGTCGTAGGGCATCGTCGGTAAACCGCTTCGAGGGCCAGTAGACGCCGACGACTGCAATGCTGCGCGCCTGCTCCGCCTCCCTGTCGATCGTCGAGCGCAGATTGCCGAGCAATTCCTCATAGAGCGCGCGCGCTTCAGCGATGTCGTTGTTCCAGCCATGCGACAATATCAGCAGTTCGCTGATCCCCGGATCGGCGAGCGCTGCAGCCGCGGCCGAATGATCTGATGCATCGACGGCGCCCTCCTTGGTGAAATCGAGCTTGAAGAACGGAAAACCGGCTATCGTCTCCACTATCTTTCTCCCGTTTATACCGATTGAATGGCACGCATGAGGTCAACCAGCCCCGATCCTTGGAAATAGCGCTCACGCCCAAGATCCGTCGCCGTCTTCATGAATATCGACTTCACCTTCAACGGCTGCCCGATAAACTCGCGCCGGGCGGACAGGAAAGCCGCGATCACACCCGATACATGTGGCGCCGCCATGCTCGTGCCGCTGTCTTCAACATATTGGGACAGAACCACCGTCGAGCCGTCGCCCGCCTGTTCCTCGAACGGAGGCGCTCCTGGCTTGTCGCCGCTGGAACAGGACAAAATACGCTCTCCCGGCGCGACCAGATCCGGCTTCAGCCGCCCGTCACCCGTCGGTCCCTTGGACGAGAAATAGGAGATGCCATAGACATGCGGCATATCTCTGTGGGTCGAGCCGACCGTGATCGCGTCCTCGGCATTGCCCGGATCGTTGATCGTGATATCCAGCCCGGCAGCACGTGGCCCGGCGCTCATCGGCTGGTTATAGCCATAGCCGGTGTTGCCGGCCGCCGCGACGACGACGACCCCGGACGCCACCGTGCGATTGACCTCGACACAGACCGGGCTTTGGCCGCAGGCGAACCATGCCGGTTCGAAACCATAGCCAACGCTGAGGTTGACGCCATGCACCAGCAGACGTCGCCCATGGCTGTTCAATTCCTGGATATATTCCAGCGCAGCGATAATGTTGCTGGCCTTGCCTTCACCGTCATCGTCCAGAACCTTGAGGCTCAGGATCTTTGAGTAGCCCCTAGATTTCTGGACGCCTTCTATCCCAATTTTGAGGACAGGAGACGACGATGGGGCAGCCCAATTTCAGCGATGAGTTCAAGCGTGATGCGGTGGCCCAGATCACCGAGCGCGGGTATCCGGTAGCGGAGGTTTCCGAGCGGCTCGGCGTCAGTCAGCATTCGCTGTACGCATGGAAGCGGCAACTGGCGAAGGTGGTGTCTGGCGATGCCAGCAAGGATGCCGAGATCCGCCAGTTGAAGCGCGAACCGGCCCGGGTGACCGAGGAGCGCGGTATCTAGGCCGTAAACTCATAAAAAGCCTTGAGGATTGGCGATTGGCGTGATTCAGAGGCCTCCAGAGTTGGAGGGCTTGATGGCACGGCGGCGGTACGAACTGACAGATCGGGAATGGGCGATTATCGAG
>NZ_NOIW01000005.1:0-108637 GCF_002708645.1 Sphingobium sp. IP1 | reverse complement strand
GACCGCCCTGCTCGAAGGCGGCACTGGCAGCGCCGCCCGCCAAAAGCTGATCGAGAAGCTCATTCGGTATGGCAGGTTCTTTGCGTCGTGACATAGTGGGACTCCTTGTTGCCCATTATGCCCGGCCACACACGGAAATCCTGACAGTCCCCTATCCCTCATTCGTTACAATGTGACTGCCCCGGTCGAACAGGAAGACATGCTTGTCACCCGCGCGCCCGACGCCATCGCGGGCGCTCGCGGATGACTTGCGACGCGCTCGACGAAGCATGGCTTCTACGGCACCCACTGCCGGCCATTGAGCATGGCGCCGATAAGAATGGCCGCGGCCGTGTTCTCGTGGTCGGAGGCGCTGAATTCGTGCCCGGCGCGCTTCGCCTTACTGGCGAAGCCGCCTTGCGCGCCGGCGCAGGAAAGCTCCAACTGGCAACGGTGCAATCCTCCGCACTCTCTCTGGGCGTGTTAGTTCCCGAGGCTGCCATGATTGCCCTGCCTGCCGACAAAAATGGGGAAATCGCGCCAGAGGCCGCAGAAATGCTCGTGACGCGAATGGCAAACTGCGACACTCTTGTTCTGGGACCAGGCATGAGCACCTCAGTAAGCACCCAGGCATTCATCGAAAATATGCTCGCTCGCCTCGACTTTCCTGTTTGTCTCATCCTGGATGCCGCCGCTCTCGTCGCGCTGCGCAAGCTCGATCAGTCTCGATTGCACGGGAAAAATGTCATTCTCACCCCGCATCATGGTGAAATGGCTGCTTTAAGCGGCTTGTCTATAGAAGCGGTTGAAGCGGACCCCGCTTCAGTTGCCATTGAAATGGCTGCTCGCTGGAATGCTGTTATTCTGCTCAAGGGCGGTAGAAGCCACTTGGCATCCCCTGAGGGAGAATGTCTCGCCTACACTGGCGGTTGTGTTGGGCTTGGCACAGGTGGCTCGGGAGATGTACTCGCCGGTCTTGTCGGTGGCCTTGCTGCGCGTGGCGCCTCTCCGCTCACGGCAGCCGCCTGGGGGGTGTGGATTCACGGTCGCGCTGGAACGATCCTGGCGAAGAAGGTTGGACAGATCGGTTTTCTTGCGCGGGAGCTTCTGCCGCTTATTCCTTCGATAATAGATGAACAGGTTGCTACGACGTCCGCAAGGTGATGCCATCCGGTTCGGCTATTCTGCTCCCCTCCTGGGGTGATCGCTCGTGAAAGCGTATGCACCGGCATAGGGGTTTTAGCTGAATAATCGCAGCAAAGGAAAAAGTTCTGGACTGCGGCCGATCCGCAGAAGGCTATTCTCCGGTTTGGTTATGGGGCGCCGCAACAGCCTTGGATTCGGGCGACTCTCGCTGCCGCAGGAAGATCGAGAGAAACACAAGGACGGCCGTCGAGAGAAATTCACTCTGCCAATTCTGGAAGGATTCAAACCATAGTTGTGCGTCGCCAAGATAGGCCAATGTCTCCAGTGGTTTTTCTCCGTGCGCGATGGCCTCTTGCGCCGCGACCTTGGCGCTTTGTGTCCAGTGGATGACGAACGAAGCAATAAAGAGGGCAGCCAGAGTCAAACCGAGCGACTGCGCGTAGAGAGCGCGCCAAATTGGTCCCCATCGCAAGATTCTAGGTGCGCCGGGCTTGCTGGCCTGGAGGTCAAGGTCTGCGTCTCGCGGCGGGCCGTCCGGGTCCTTGGACTCCGCCGAACCGCGCTGGATGAGAAAAGCGGTCAACACTACATAGGCTGACATCTGAAGGAACTCGCTCTCCCAATTTTCAAAGACGCTTGAGAGAAATTCGGGGCTTAAGCTGTAGGCGCTGAGTGCTAGCGCCTGCTCACCATGGCGGCGCGCATCCTCAATCTGAACATGCCAGCCGGCGATCCACTGTCCTATGATGCTTATACCAAACAACAACAGCAAGACGAGCGTCAGTCCGTTGTTTCGCAGCATGACCATTTTCCAATCGGACGAGTTGAGGACGCTCAAGCTAACGGCTCTTGCTAACGTCCGTTCCTAAAGCAGGTGACAGGTATTCGCGCCGGAAGCGCCTTACCAAGCCATTTATCGCGGACCCCGGCACCCGCTGCGGCACCAACACTGATCTCCATCAATAAGATTTATCCCGGCGCTATGGGTCTATTGCTGCGGCAGTCGCGTTGAGTAGCGGCGAGACCAAGGATCGCCCTTGCTGCGCCCTCATGCTGGCGCAGCCTATTTTCCTATGTCCAAGGAGCTATACCCATGAGCCGCGCGACAGACGATGCCCATGCGACCGCTGCAAAGTCGATCGAGCAGAAAAAGGAGGCCGCAACAGCTATCGAGGGGGCGGGCCATGAAAGCTTTAGCGGCAAGTCCGTCACCATCAACCGCCCTCGCGCCGACCTCTTTGCCTATTGGCGCGACTTCACCCAGCTGCCCAGCTTCATGGATAATGTGGAGCGCGTGGAAATTCTTGCCACTGACCGCTCCCACTGGGTCGTCAAGGCGCCGGCGGGAAAGGTCGTAGAATGGGACGCTATTATCACCGAAGAGATTGACGGTGAACTGATCGCCTGGGCTTCTGTCGAAGGCGCTGACGTCACCAATAGCGGTCGCATCGAATTTCGCGACGCGGGCGAACGCGGCACAATCGTCACGGCCACCATCGCCTATGATCCGCCCGCCGGGTTCATCGGCAAAATCGTCGCCAAGATGTTCCAGCGCGAACCGGCCATTCAGGCACGGCGCGATCTGCGGCGGTTCAAACAGCTCATGGAAACCGGCGAGGTCGCCACTGCCGCCCGTACTGCACAGCAATTTGCCGAGGAGAAGAACTGATGCGCGCGCTCACTTGGCACGGCAAGCATGATGTCCGCGTCGATACCGTCGACGACCCTGAAATCCTCAATCCGCGCGATGCCATCATCAAGATTAGTTCGACCGCAATATGCGGTTCGGACCTGCATCTATACGATGGCTACATCCCGACCATGAAAGCCGGCGACATACTCGGCCATGAGTTCATGGGCGAAGTGGTCGAGACCGGTGCAAAATCGACGTTGAAGAAGGGACAGCGGGTCGTGGTGCCTTTCACCATCGCCTGCGGGAACTGCTACCATTGCGGCAAGCATCAATATTCCGCCTGCGATAACGGCAATCCCGCCGACAATCAGGATATCGGCCAGGAAATGTATGGCCAACCAATGTCCGGACTGTTCGGCTACAGCCATCTGACCGGCGGCTATGCAGGTGGGCAGGCCGAATATGTCCGTGTGCCATTTTCCGACGTCGGGCCGATAGTTGTTCCCGATCGGCTGGAAGATGACCAGGTCCTGTTCCTCTCCGATATTCTCCCAACCGGGTGGCAGGCGGCCGAATATGCCGACATCGAGCCGGGCGACACCGTCGCGGTCTGGGGCTGCGGACCGGTCGGCCTTTTCGCGGTCCAGTCCGCCTTCCTGATGGGCGCGCATCGGGTGATCGCGATCGACCATTTTCCTCATCGCCTTGAGCTAGCGAAGCGCTTCGGCGCGGAAACCATCAACTATGAAGAAACGAAGACATATGAGGCGCTGATGGAGATGACTGGCGGCATCGGTCCCGACGCAGTCATCGACGCCGTTGGCCTCGAAGCGCACGGGTTCTTCCTCGACAATGTGGTCGATCAGATTAAGGCATCGATGTTCCTTGGCACCGACAGAACCCATTCGATCCGACAGGCGATCCAGGCCTGCCGCAAGGGTGGACGCGTCTCCATGCCAGCCGTTTATGGCGGCTTTGTCGATAAATTCCCTCTGGGCGCCTTCATGGAGAAGGGGCTGACGCTCAAGACCGGCCAGACCAGCGTCCAGCATTACATGCCCGCGCTTCTGAATGCGATCGTCGAAGGGAAGATCGATACGACCTTCCTCATCTCGCACCGCATGGGGCTGGAGGATGCTCCCAAAGGCTACAAGATGTTCCACGATCAGCAGAATGAGGTGACCAAGATCGTGCTGAAGCCCGCTTTTGATCGCGTTGCGGCGTGAGGAGAAAAGACATGGCTAGTAAATTCGCAATCATCTCCGGCGCGTCCAGCGGGATCGGCGCTGAATTGGCAAAACTGGCGGCCGCAGATGGCTATGATCTCCTCGTCGTTGCCGACACGCCGTTTGCCGGTGCCTCGGCTGGACTCGCAAGTTTTGGCGTCGCGGTCGATACACTCGAGGTCGATCTTTCCACTGTGCAAGGCGTCGATCAGTTGCTTGATCGAGCCGGCGGGCGACAGGTCGATGTGCTCTGCGCAAATGCCGGACATGGCCTGGGACATGCTTTTCTCGACCAAAAACTGCCCGATTGGCGCCATGTCATCGACACCAATATCACCGGCACCATCTACCTTCTGCAAAAGGTGCTCGGACAGATGGTAGCGCGCGATGAGGGGAAGGTCTTGGTCACCGGCTCGATCGCCGGTTTCATCCCCGGCAGTTTTAACGCGGTCTATAACGGCACCAAGGCCTTCATCGACAATTTTACCGAAGCCTTGCGCAACGAATTGAAGGAACATGAGGGCGTTACGCTGACGACGCTGATGCCCGGCGTGACCGACACGGAATTTTTCGACCGGGCTGGCCTGGGCGCCGACACTTCGGTGGGTGCCGACGACAACAAAGCCGATCCGGCCAAGGTTGCAAAGGATGGCTGGGACGCGCTCTTTGCGGGAAAGGGCCATATCGTTTCCGGATTCTCGAACAAGCTGCAGGTCGCGGCAGCGGGGATCATTCCTCAATCCATGTTGGCTGAGCAGCATCGCAAGATGGCTGAGCCCGACACTGCGCAATAGGAGGCTAAGATGTCTAAAGATACCCGCAAGGTAGCGCGAGGGCCGCTTGGCGATGCTCGTCCTGACCATGAGGCTGAGGATGATCGGCCCAAGGGGAAGCCGGTCGAAGAGGTCGAGGACAGACCCAATGTCGGAACGGTAAAGCCGGAGGACTATCCCGTCGAGGATCGCGATCGAGCGCGTCCAGACTGAAATCTTTCACAACCATCGCTGAAGGCCCGCAATCGCGCAACCCCTCTTACAACTGATGTCGAACGGATCGATCAACATGGGGTCGCTCTCCTAAGCGATGCAGACTCGGGCCAGGCATCAGGGGCATATTTTGCTGCTCGGCATTTTCGTTCTCGGCCAATGACAAAATTGTTCGTCGAAATCTTTTCAGTTTCTTGGTCTTTCCGTGCTCACGCTCCGAGAGCGTGCGGGGTACTGCGGGTCGGCTTGAGACGTTCGTCGCAGTTGCCGCCGACATCCTGACGCTGCTTGACCGCAGTCGTATTAGGCTTGGATCGCCCTGTATGAACGGATTCCTTCCGCACGTGACTGCTTGGCAGATGTTGATGCACGCGCCCCGCGGTAGTTCCTTTGGTCTGGAATTCCGGACGGGACGGTTCGGAGAATGTTAATTCCTTTGAGCGCCTGCTGGGCAAGTGGGCGCAGGGGCCGTTCGAAGTTGAGATCGATGGTTTCAGGCGGAAAGTGCAGAATGATGGGCTCAAAGACGTTGCAAGCGAGATCGAAAGTTTGACGGCTATCTTTGCTGTAAGCTCGTTAATTTCCCCGGCCAACACGATTGGAAGCGCAGCCCTTGATCGCTGGCCTCTCGGGAGGCGACCTCCCATATCCCGCCAATTGCAAACCAAGAATGCTGCGGCGCCAGTGGCCCCCCGCCGATGCACCTGCCCAAGCAAGATCCAACTGAGCAGAGCAAAATGCGATCTTATGATCTGTGGGGAGATGCGTTAGTAAATTTGTAGACGTTTTGATAAAAGATTTGACTTCGAGATCGAACCTAAATTATAGTTTTTCGATACTGGTAACATAACTGGTATAGATTAGTTGCTGTAGTGAAATTTGATCGGAAGATTGGAAAGGTTTGTCATGACAAATGCTCCGTCCCCGGGCACCATTTGTTCTTTTTTCCTCATCCAGCAGCATCCAGCACCGTCCAGAAAATGGCGGAAAACGTGGTTTTTTGACTAACCCACCGTCCCCGTACGTCCCCGGGGGTACACTGGCAGCCACCCCTCGGTGATGGTATTTTGATGGTATTCCGAAAAATATCATCACGGAGATACCATCATGACGCTCACCGTCACGGCAATAAATGCTGCAAAACCAAGGGATAAGCCTTATAAATTGGCCGATGGTCTGGGGTTGTATCTCCTCGTTGCGCCAACTGGCGGTCGCCTCTGGCGAATGAACTATCGGTTTCTCGGTCAGCAGAAGACGCTTTCCCTCGGCAGCTACCCAGAAGTGTCTCTCGCGAAGGCTCGCGAGAAGAGAACAACGGCGCGGGAAGCGCTGGCAGATGGACAAGACCCGATTGAAGTTCGGAAGGCCAAGGTTCGTGAGGCGAAGGCCAAATCGGAAGAGACGTTCAAGGCGACAGCCGATGAATGGCTTGCCCGCCTCGAAATCGAGGGGCGCGCGCCCAAGACGCTCCAGAAGATGCGCTGGCTGCTCGACCTCGCCTATCCGCTCATTGGCAGTCGGCCTATCGCAGACCTAACTGCACCCGAACTGCTGGAAGTCCTCCGCACTGTTGAGGTTCGCGGGCGGTATGAGACGGCAAACCGCCTCCGCAGCACCTTCGGCACGATCTTTCGCTACGCGATCGTCACCGGGCGGGCGCAGCGAGATGTAGCCGTGGATCTTCGCGGTGCGCTGATAACGCCGAAGCCGCGACACCGAGCGGCAATCCTAGAGCCCAAGGCGCTTGGTGGCCTCCTTCGCGCGGTCGATGCCCATGACGGCCAACCCACCGTGCGAATCGCGCTGAAGATGCTTCCGCACATGGTTCCTCGACCCGGCGAACTCCGGATGGCCGAATGGAAGGAATTCGATTTCGAGGCGGCCGTCTGGACTATTCCGGCGGCGAAGACGAAAATGCGTCGGCCACATAAGGTGCCGCTCACGCAGCAGGTCCTGGACATGCTGGCCGAACTGGAACCGATCACCGGCGGTGGTAAATTTCTCTGGCAGGCCAGGTGGCGCCAGGCCACAAGCTCTGCTTCAAGCGCGATCCACCGGAGGAACCCCCGTCCGAGGAAAGTTATGGCGCCGAAGGCAGGTCTCCTGGCTCACGGGTCGTCATGGTGGTCCGGCCTTCCCGAGCCTCGTGCAAAGGCTCAGTGACACAAAATGGAACCGCCACTCGCCGCTTACAGTTGCGGGGGCAGCGCCGGAATTTGCCCAGAAAGGCATCACCGGCTTCCCGTCTTAGCCCCGCTGTCATGCCTGAAGCGGGGAACCTCGACACGCTGCTTCAACACCAAGGCGAGCAGGATGTCAAGCTCTATATAAAGATATCTTTATATAGAGCTTATCGGCTGCCGGGAAATACATGTAGAACGAGGCTGTCTCGCGTCCAGCTCAATGGCCAGCAGAGCGATGTCGCCTTTAGTGAGCCCCCGTACGAGCCTCATTCCCCGAATATATGCTGGTGAACTTCAAAGTCGAAGTCAGGCCCAAGCAGGCTGGCTTCCTGTTCGACTGGATCGAGAATCTGGTCGACGAGGATTAGAAGGGGGCGCTTCGCAACACCGGCCGGGCGGCCATGGCGGCGTTCGTGTTCGTTTCTGGTGCGCCTTTGCACCATCCTCCAAGGGCTGTTCGTGGAAGACCTTGGCGGATCCATGCGTCCGCACTTCATCCACTGCGATGCTGAAATGGCAAGCTCATTTCGTGGATCGCGCCGAACTGCGCCCGCCTAGATTTGAAGTTCACCAACTAGCCATTCTTCGAACGCTCGAATGATGGGGCGGTCAGCATGGATCAGAGGATAGACCAGGGAGTGCAGCGTCTCGCGGATGCCGCTGTCAGGTAGCGGGACCGACAAGCGGCCTTGAGCGATTTCGCGTTGGGCGAGTCGGGTGGATTCCAGCGCCACGCCCAATCCATTGGCTGCCGTCGCTATGACCATGAAACTGCGGTCGAACCGCATGGCGTAACTTGGCGGCATCTTGACGCCGTTCTTCTCGCACCATCGCTTCCACGTGACCTGGTTCCTGTCGCCGATGATGATCGGCAGCTTGTACCCGACGGCCGATCGGCAATGAGACTTTCATCCCCGATGACCATTTAACGGACCGCATTTCCGGTTGGTGTTCAGGCTTGAGAAGCCCAGATCTCTGCTGATCAATCGAATGCACGTGCGCCCGAGCCTACCCCGGCTGCTACGTCGCCAGGGTTCCGCAAGGGACAGTCGGCGAGCGACAGGCATCCGCAGCCAATGCAGCTATCCAGTTGATCGCGAAGGCTCGACAACAGCGCAATCCTGCGATCCAGTTCCGCACGCCAGGATTTGGACAGGGCAGACCAGTCATTCATTGCCCGCACATGCCCCGACGGGAGTTGGGCGATGCTGTCCTTGATCTGGGCAAGTGGAATGCCGACGCGCTGGGCAACCTTGATCACCGCGATCAGGCGAAGCACCGAGCGATGATAGCGCCGCTGATTGCCACTGGTCCGCTGGCTCTCGATCAAACCCTGCGCCTCGTAGAAATGAAGCGTCGAGATCGGCACGCCGGCGCGCCGGGCGACTTCACCCACACCAAGACCAGTGGCTGCCAGCGGCATCGATATATCCATTTTTGCAGCGACATCGTCGCGGACGAGATATCGCTTTACCTCAACTATTGTTGAGGTTTTATAGAGGCACTCCCTGATTCGCAAGGGAGGCCAATTTGTTATTCCTGATCTCAATGGTTCGCGCGTCGCATTGGCGCGCTCACAAGCGATTCCTGTTGCAAGCCTCTCGCAACAAGAATAATCGATGTTAGCCGGAAATAGAGTTGCAGGGTGGTGTCTCCTGCGCTTGCCAGGTGGCAAGTTCTTCTCCGCCGCGGCGTCAACCCGAACCTGTTTCGGGGCATGGCGCGCGGTATTTGCGGCTCTTGCCGACGCACGTCCTGTCCCAGCGAAGGATAGCCCGTGCGCGCAGACGATTGTGACCCCTCCCCATTCTCCGATGAGCGACTGTCTTTGACGAAGTCCTGCGTGACTTCGCGGCAGCCATCTCGCCTATATTCCTCTTATCCAACTGGATTTTCGATGAGCATCGATCCTTTCGGCCTTGCGGTTCTCCTCTGGCCCCACTTCGTTCGCCCGAAGCGGGGGGAGGTGAAAGCATGAGCGATCATAATCTGTCCAAACCATCGCGCGTTGCCCCGCGATTGATCCGCCCGACACGCACCATGTTGCTGACGATCGTCCTGCTTTTCGTGCTTCTGGGGACCCTGTATCTTTGGCGTGGATGGCGCGCGAGCCAGGCGCAAGCCTGGCAGCCCCAAGCGGTACCGGTCGCTGCCATGGTCGTGCAGTCGCGCGACATTCCTGCCGCGCTGGAGGCTGTCGGTTCTCTGCGTGCTGTGCGCGAAGTCACTTTGTCGCCCGAAATTGCCGGCAGAGTTTCAGCGATTCATTTCGAAGCGGGGCAACCGGTCGGAGCCGGCGCGCTGCTGGTGCAATTGTTCGACGGGCCGGAACTTGCGGATCGTAGAGCGGCGCAGGCCAAGGCAGCCTTTGCCGGCCTTCAGGTCGCCCGATCACAGGAACTGGCACCAACCGGTGCGGAACCGCGCGAGACGTTGGAGCAGCGCCGTGCCGATCGCGACCAGGCCGCCGCCGCCGTGCAGCAGATCGACGCACGGCTGGTCCAGAAGCAGGTGCGCGCGCCTTTTGCCGGGATATTGGGCATCCGGCAGGTCAATCTCGGCCAATATCTCAATCCCGGCGATGCGGTGGCGACGCTGACCGCGCTTGACAGCCTGTTCGTGGATTTCGCCCTGCCGCAACAGGAACTGAGCCGATTGCAGCCGGGGGCAACGGTCATTGTTACCAGCGACGCCTGGCCCGGCCGTCGCTTCACGGCAAAGGTGAATGCGATCGAGCCGAAGATCGGCGCGGATACCCGCAACGTCACCGTCCAGGCGCTGCTGGGGAATGGCGATCGCGCATTGCGTCCGGGCATGTATGTCACCGCCGCGCTGGAACTGCCGGTGCAGCAGGGCGCGTTGCTCGTGCCCGCCACCGCGATCCAGACGTCCGCACAGGGGGACAGCATCATTGTCATTCGTGGCAGCAATGCGCGCCTTGGCGGCAAGGCGGAGATCGTGCCGGTCCAGACCGGGCGCCGGGTCGGCAATGATGTCGTCGTCACGAGCGGCCTGCGCGCCGGCGACGTGATCGTCACCGAGGGCCAGTTGCGGGTGCAGCCGGGCGCCGAGGTCAAGGTCGTCGGGGCCATCCCTGCCAAGCAGGGAGGACGCTGATATGACGGCCACCCGTTCCTTCACCGATCTCTTCATCCGCCGGCCGATCCTGTCGGTCGTCGTCAGCCTGCTGATCCTGCTGGTCGGCCTCGCCGCCCTGTTCAGCCTGCCGATCCGCCAATATCCCAAGATGGAAAGTGCGACGATCACGATCGACACGGCGCTGCCGGGCGCGACGCAGGACGTGATGCAGGGCTTCGTCACGACGCCGATCGCACAGGCGATCGCGACCGCCAACGGCATCGAATATCTCAGCTCCACCTCCAGCCAGGGCAAGAGCCATATCGCCGCCAAGCTGGTGCTGAACGCCAATGCCGACCGGTCGATGACCGAGATTCTCGCCAAGGTGCAGCAGGTCAAATATCGCCTGCCGACGGGCGTGACCGATCCGGTCATCGCCAAGATCACCGACGGCGCGTCGGCGATCCAATATGTCTCCTTTTCCAGCAAAACCCTCTCACCACCGCAGATCCAGGATTTCGCCACCCGCGTGGCGCAGCCGATGATCACCTCCGTCCCCGGCGTCGCCTCGGCGGAGATGACCGGCGGCGCGCCGCTCGCCATGCGCATCTGGGTCGATCCGGTGAAGCTGACCGCACGCGGCCTGACCGCCAGCGACGTCGCCAATGCGCTGCGCGCCAATAATGTGCAGGCCTCGCCTGGCCAGTTGAAGGGGGCCAGCACGGCGATCAACATCACCGCCGGCACTGACCTGCGCGATGTCGGCGCCTTTCGTGACATGGTCCTCAAGAGCGAGGCGGGCGGTATCGTTCGTCTGGCCGATGTCGCGACGGTGGAAATGGGCGGCCAGAATTATGATGCCGGCGCCCTGTCGTCGGGCGTGCCCGGCATTTCGATCGCCATTTCCCCGACGCCCGATGGCAATCCGCTGGAAATCGTAAAGGCCGTCCAGGCAATGATCCCAGAGATGCAGCGGGTCGCGCCGCCGGGGGTGAAGGTCCATAATGATTTCGACGTCGCCCATTTCGTCAACGCCTCGATCGAGGAGGTCGAACATACGCTGGTCGAGGCGATCCTGATCGTCGTGATCGTCATCTTCCTGTTCCTCGGTTCCTTCCGCGCGGTCATCATCCCGATCGTCACCATCCCGCTCTCGCTGCTCGGCACGGCGGCGCTGATGCTGGCCTTCGGCTTCTCGCTCAATCTCCTGACCCTGCTTGCGATGGTGCTGGCCATCGGTCTGGTGGTCGATGACGCCATCGTCGTGGTTGAAAATATCCACCGTCATATCGAGGAAGGCCTCTCTCCCTTCAACGCGGCCTTGGTCGGTGCGCGGGAAATTGTCGGTCCGGTCATCGCCATGACCATTACCCTGGCAGCAGTCTATGCGCCGATCGGCCTTATGGGTGGCCTCACCGGCGCGCTGTTCCGGGAGTTCGCCTTCACCCTGGCCGGATCAGTGATCGTTTCGGGGGTGATCGCGCTTACCCTGTCACCGATGATGAGCGGCAAGCTGCTCAACGCCAAGCTGGCCGAAGGCAGGCTGAGCCAGGCGATCGAGCATAATATGGCGCGGCTGACCCAGGGCTATGGCCGGCTGCTCGCTCGCACGCTGGCGGCGCGCGCGGCCGTACTGGTGGTCGGTGTGGCGATGCTGGGTACGATCGTCCTGCTCTTCACTGGAAGCCAGCGCGAACTCGCCCCGCAGGAGGATATGGGCTATGTCTTCGTCGCGACCAAGGCGCCGCAATATGCCAATATCGACTATATCTCGCGCTTCAACCGCCAGGTTGATGACATCTTCCGCACCTTCCCGGAATATCGCGGCAGTTGGTTCGACGCAGGCGGCGCCAATGGCACCAATAATGGGTTCGGCGGTATCATCCTGTCCGAATGGGGTGAGCGCAAACGCAATGCCGACGCCATTCAGGGTGAACTGGCCGGCCGCACCAGCGCCGTCACCGGCATCTATGCCATCGCCTTCCAGGACAGCCCCTTGCCGGCGGGCAGCGGCGGCCTGCCGGTGCAGATGGTCATCCGTTCCTCCGATGATTTCTCGCAAATCTACCAGACGCTGGAGGCAGTGAAGGGCGCGGCCTGGGGCAGTGGCCTCTTCGCCTTCGTCGACAGCGACCTCGCCTTCGACAGTCCCGAAGCGCATATCAGCGTCGATAGGGCCAAGGCCGGGCAACTGGGCGTCACCATGGCGGAGATTGCCGATACGCTGGCGGTGCTGGTGGGCGAAAATTACGTCAATCGCTTCAACTGGCATGATCGCAGCTATGACGTGATCGCGCAGGTGCCTCGCGACAAGCGCGTCACGCCTGACAATCTGGGCCAATATTATATCAAGGCCGGGTCGGGCGCGCTGATCCCGCTGTCCACCGTGGCAAAGGTCGAGATGCGCCCGCAGCCCAACAAGCTGCCGCAGTTCAACCAGATGAACTCCGCCACCCTGTCCGCGGTGCTGATGCCGGGTGTCACCATGGGCCAGGCGGTGGACTTCCTGAAGAAACAGCCGATGCCGGCCGGGACCAGCATCGACTGGCTGTCCAACAGCCGCCAATATGTGACCGAGGGCGACCGGCTGACCGTCTCCTTCGCCTTCGCCCTGATCGTCATCTTCCTGGTGCTGGCGGCGCAGTTCGAAAGCTTCCGCGATCCGCTCGTGATCCTGGTGACGGTGCCGCTGGCGGTGTGCGGTGCGCTGGTGCCGCTCTATCTCGGCTTCACCACGCTCAACATCTATACCCAGATCGGGCTGGTGACGCTAATCGGCCTCATCTCCAAGCACGGTATTCTCATGGTGTCCTTCGCCAACGAGATGCAGGAAAAGGAAGGGCTGAGCCGCATGGAGGCGATCCGCCATGCCGCCGCCGTCCGGATGCGGCCGGTGCTGATGACCACGGCGGCGATGGTAGCGGGGCTGGTTCCGCTGCTCTTCGCTGGCGGCGCCGGCGCAGCCAGCCGCTTCGCCATCGGCATCGTCGTCGTCATGGGCATGCTGATCGGCACGCTCTTCACCCTGTTCGTCCTGCCCACTTTCTACACGCTGCTGGCCGGCGACCATCGCAAGGCGGCGCCGGGCGATGAAGGCGCCCAGCCGGCGGGAGATCTTGCCCATGCATAAGAGCCTGTTGCCGCTGGTCGCGGCGCTGCTGGCCGGCGGATGCGCCGCCGGCCCCGATTATCACCGTCCCGAACCAAAGGCCGCCGCCAATGGCGCTTTCGTGACGCAGGCCAATGCCTTCGATCCGACCGCGCCACTGCCGGACCAATGGTGGAAACTCTATAATGATCCGGCGCTCGATGCGCTGGTGGCGCAGGCGCTGGTCGCCAACACCGACCTGCGCGTCGCCGCCGCCAATCTCGCCAAGGCCCGCGCCACGCTGAGCGAGGCCAAGGCGGGACGCCTGCCGGCCACCGACATCAATGGCGGGGTCAGCTATGGCGACGGAATGCAGGGCGCGGGCGGCGCCTTCACCCAGGATCAGGCGCAATGGTCGCAAAATGGCAGCCTGGCGCTGAGCTGGGAGGTTGACCTGTTCGGCCGCGTCAGCCGCGCGGTCGAGGCGGCCCGTGCCGATGCGCAGGCTGTGGAGGCTGCCCGTGACGCCGTGCGCGTGACGGTCGCGGCGGAAACGACACGGGCCTATCTCGATGCCTGTTCCTATGCTCATGCGCTTGGCGTGGCGCAGGATAGCTGGCGGGTCAGCACCGACAGTCTGCGGCTGGTGACCGCGCAGGAAAAAGCCGGATCGGTCGGCAAGTTCGATGTCGAGCGTGCCGCCGCCGCTGCCGCAAGCGCGCGTGCAGCGATCCCGGCGCTGGAAGCGCAGCATCAGGTCGCCCTGTTCGAGCTTGCGGCCCTGCTGGGCGCCACGCCCGCCGACATTCCCCCTGCTGCCCGGCAATGCACGACGCCGCCTGCCCCCGTGGCGGCATTGCCGGTGGGCGACGGCGCATCCCTGTTGCGCCGTCGCCCCGATCTGCGCCAGGCGGAACGGCAACTGGCGGCCGACACCGCACGGATCGGCGTCGCGACCGCCGCGCTCTATCCGAAGATCAGCCTGGGCGGGTCGGGCAATGTCTTCCGCAACGACAGCGTCCGCGGCAATGACAGTCTCAGCTTTTCGGTGGGACCGCTGCTCAGTTGGAGTTTCCCCAATATCAGCGTCGCGCGTGCCCGCATCCGTCAGGCCGAAGCGCAGGGGGACGCCTCTCTGGCAGCCTTCGAAGGTACCGTCATCACGGCGCTCAAGCAGGTCGAACAGGCACTGACCAATGTCGGGCGTGAACAGGAAAGGCTGGCCGCTCTTGACGAGGCTGAGATTCGCTCGGCCCGCGCTTTTGATTTCGCCAGCCAGCGCTATCGGGCCGGGTCTGTCAGCCTGCTGGATGTGCTTGTTGCACAATCGGCCTTGCTGGACGCCCGAACGGCGCAGGCGACGGCGCTCCAGCGCCTATCCACCGCGCGCGTCGATCTGTTCAAGGCGCTTGGCGGTGGCTGGCAATCGGCCAACGCAAGCGCGCCCATTACTGGCGTCAGATAGAAGGACAAGCTGCAGCCGGCCTCCTGGAACAAATGCTCATCCACGGGAGGTCGGCTGCAGGGGGAGCGCCGCTGACGTCGCTTTCACCGTTGATGGTCAGTTCCGATCCAACATCCAGGAGCGTTGCGATGGCGATCCCCTTGAGCCGGGACCAATTGTGGAAATCGACCTTGTCGGCCAGCCCGGCATATCCAGCCGTATCCGTCGCTGGAAAATTGTCGAGCCGCAGCGAACTGCCGTCCGTGAGAAGGAGGCGCTGCCAGATAACCAGCGCGCGCCGCTGGCCGAAAGCATCGATGCGTTGACTTCACAGTAATTCAGCATCCTGATGCTCCAATTCGATGTCGTCTCCGCACCATTTCTCGAAGTATCGCAAATTCCGTTCCTTCAAGAGAGCAACGTTAATTCTGTCATCAATCGCTACAGGACTCCCTTCCCCCCAATCAATCCAGCAATCAGAAACTGAAGCTGAGCGAAAGCGAGGCGACATTGTCGTTGCTGTCATCGGCATCGGGCCGGAAGCCATGCTGGTGGAGATAGCCGATCTCCGCATTCACATTCTTGGCCAGCGGCGTGGTGATCGCGATCAGGTTGCGCATCCGCTCCTCGCCCTGGACACGCTGGAAATTGGTCTTGTTGAGATCGATGAAGCTTTCATGGCTGAGGATCAGCGCGGTCTTGCCGCCTTCCTTGAAGGGCATGGTCAGCTTCACATAGGGCCGCAGGCGCCAGGCGGTGCCGTCAATCCCTTCGCGCCAGCGCTGCTCCATCCGCATCCGCGCGCTCACCGACACCGGGCCGAGCTTGAGGATATTGTCGACCGTCACCTGTTCGCGGACGCGATGCTCCATCACGGTGAAATCGCCGCTATTATATTGCGGGTCATGGGTATAGCCCGCCCAGACCGTCACCTGCTTGTCGAGCTTGTAGCCGACCAGCGTGTTGCTCTCGATCTCGTACAGGCCATTCCGATCATTGCTGAAGCGGGCGACGATCTCCTGCTGGAGGCGCCAATGGTCGGACAGCTTCACCGTCGCGCTGGTGGTGGTCCAGAGTTGCTCATCCTCGCTGGCATGGGCGGTCGCGGGCAGCGCCATCAGGGCGAAAAGACAGAGGGACAGGCGGCGCATCGGGCATTGCTCTCCAACAGGGTTGGCGGGCCTCTATGACGATTCGATTACATCCCAGCGTCAGTTTGATTGCCATTTTGTGACAATGGCAGTCCGGATGATTGCTGATACGCGCATCCTCCGTCAGGCATTCGGCAGGCCGGAACATGTCGCGCCAAATCAGCCCGTTACATATTGCAATATAGTCGCAATATCATTAGCCGAGCGACATTGGGGAGAGGCCAGAAGGAGCGAACCGGCTCCATTCCTTATCCATTTCAACGGGATCGCCGCCTTGCCCAGCCTCCGCCTCGCGCGCCTTTGCGCCCTCCCCTTCCTGTTTGCACCGCTGCCCGTGCTGGCGCAGGCCCCGCTCGATGCGGCCGCCGGCGACAGCGACATCCTGGTCACCGCCCGCGCACAGAAACTCTATCGCGTCGAGGATAGCGAGATCGGCAAGATCCCGGCTGATCCTATGGACATTCCCCAGTCGGTGCAGGTCATCACCAGCGAGTTGATCCGTGACCAGGGCGCACGCGACATCACCGACCTTTATCGCAATGTCGCCGGCGTCAGCGCCAACCAATATGCCACCGTTACCTATCGCGGTTTCCGGCAGGAATCGATGTTCTATGACGGGCTGCGCGGCGACCCGTTCCAGGGCTTCGCCGTGCCGAACCTGTTCAGCATCGACCGGGTCGAGTTTCTCAAAGGACCGGTCGGCATGCTCTATGGCGCCAGTTCGCCGGGCGGTATGGTCAATTATGTCACCAAGAAGCCGCAGGACAAGTTCGCCGCATCGGTGCGCGCGGTGGTCGGCAATTATGACCGCTATGGCGCATCGGGCGAAGTGACCGGGCCGATCGACGCCAATGGCGTGGTCGCCGGGCGGGCCGGCCTGTTCTACGAAAGCTTCGACACGGTGCAGCGCTTTTCCGGCAGTCGCAGCCTGGTCGCGGACGGCGGGCTGAAGTTCAAGCTGGCGCCCGACACCAGCCTGACGGTGCAGGCGACCCGTTATGACCAGGATCTGCCGGGCAACCGGCTGCGCGGCGTGGCGATCGATGCGGACGGGCATTTCCTGGCCGACCGGAGCTGGACCCATAATGAAAAGAACGACAAGCTGGACCTGAAGGGCACGGTGCTGCAGGTACGGCTCGACAGCCGGCTGTCGGATGCGGTCAGCATCAATGCATCGGGTCGCTGGTTCCGTTATACCGAATATCAGCGCTATCATGAACCGCTGGGGCCGATCGACACCGACGGCGATGGCGTGGTCGATACCCAGCCGCGCGAATTCCGCTCTCAACATCGCACGATCGAGGGCGCGAGCCTGGCGAGCAACATGATCGCCAGGCTGGAAACCGGCGGGATCAAGCACACATTGCTGGTGGGCGCCGACTGGTATCGCGAAACGCAGCATTTCAGCGGCGTGACGATCAAGGGCGTGCCGCGCCTGTCGCTGAGCAATCCCGTCTATGGCTTGAGCAATCCGACCGAGGCGGACCTGGCCGGCCTGACCCCGGAAGTGAATGCGCCGCGCGCCCATCGCTATGGCGTCTATGCGCAGGAACAGGCCGATATCGGCGAGCATGTCATCCTGGTCGGCGGCGTGCGCCATGACTGGTTCGACGACAAGGACGAGATTGGCGGCGCCTATGCCGATGGCGGTCGCTGGAGCTGGCGTGTCGGCGGCATCTACAAACCGGTGCAGTCGGTGTCCCTCTATGGCAGCTATGCCCAGAGTTTCGAGCCGCAAAACCCCGGCAACCAGAATCCGGCCGTTGGCGGCCCCTTCGCCCCGATCGCCAGCCGCCAGTTCGAGGTCGGCGCCAAGGGCGAACTGATGCAGGGCAAGCTGCAACCGACCATCGCGCTCTATCATATCGTGCGCAACGGCATCGTGCAGGTCGATCCCGATCTGGAACCGGTCAATGGCCTGGATCAGCTGTCGCCGGTCGGCGAAGTCACCAGCAAGGGGATCGAGCTGACGCTGGCGGCCGACATCAGCAAGAACTGGGTGCTGACCGCCAATTACGCCTATAATGATGCGCGCATCACCGACAGTGCGGAAGGCGCCACGATCGACAATGCGGTCGGCGGCCGCTTCCCCAACGCCCCGCATCATCAGGCCGGGCTATGGTCCCGCTATCAGATCTCCGCCTGGGGCACGGCGCTGGCGCTGGGCGGCCAATATGTGTCGGGGCAGATCGACCGGCGCGGCGCGCATATCCCCGGCTTTACCGTGTTCGACGGCAGCATCACCCAGGATCTGGGCTTTGCCGAAGCGATGATCCGGGTCGAGAATATCTTCGACAAGACCTATGCCGTCGCCACCTTCGACGCGCGCAAGGGCGCATTTGTCGGCCGGCCGCGCACCGTCTTCCTGGAATTGCGGCGCGACTTCTGACGGTCGCGCCGCGCCTCGCTCAGGCGGGGTTATGCGCTTTCAGAAAGGCTTCGAGCTGCTGGAGGAATTCCAGCCGGTCGGCCTGGCGCGAGAAGAAATGGTCGGCCAGCGGCTGTTCGACATAGATATAGTCGCGGCCATCCACCTTGCCGGCAGCCTTGAGCTTTTCCGCCATCTCGCGGGACTGGCCGACCGGCACGCGCCGATCCTTCTTGCCATGCATCAGCAGGATCGGCGTCGAGAAGCCGGCGGCATAGTTGATCGGCGATACGACAGCGAAATCCGGCGCCTGCTCCTTCAGCCAGTCGCCACTGGCACCGGAATTCAGGAAGCGCGGTCATAGCGCATCATCGCGCCCAGATCCGACACGCCGGCATAGGAGACGGCGCAGCGATATTTGCCGCCGTCGCGCTGGGCCGCGCGCATCGCGGCATAGCCGCCATAGGAGGCGCCGACGACGCAGACCCGCTTGGCGTCGGCAATGCCCTGCTTCACCGCCCAATCGACCGCATCATTTAGGTCATCCTGCATGGCAAGGCCCCATTGCCCCTCGCCCTTGGCCGCGAATTCCGTGCCATAGCCCGACGAACCACGATAATTGGGCTGGATCACCGCATAGCCGCGATTGGCCAGGAACTGCACCCACCAATCCCAGGTCTCCGCATCGCGCGCGAAGGGCCCGCCATGGGGCATGAGGATGAGCGGGAGATCCTTCGCCTCCTTGCCATAAGGCAGGGTCAGCACCGCCGCGATTTCCAGACCGTCACGCGCCTTGTAGCGGATCGTCTTGACCGGCGAGAGTTGAGGCCGGACGCCCAGCGTCTCGCTGACCTTCGACAGCAGCGACATGGCGCCATAGTCGGTGTCGTAATAATAATAGGCGCCCGGCTGACTGGCCGCGCCGACATGGACGATCAGTTTCTTCAAGTCCTGGCTGGTCGAGATGATGCGCGCGCGGCGATCACCCACGGCCATGTCGGTGCCGGCAGCGTCGACTTCCAGCCCGCCAAGGTCGAAGCCAGGTGCTTCATAGAGCTTCTTGCCCAGTTCCAGCGTGCCGAGGTCCAGTTCATAGAAGGCATCGGTGCCGTCGCGATCGTCACTGGCGATCGCCTTGCCCGGATCGGCCGTGAACAGCATCGGCACGATCAGCGATTCATGGCGACGCCGATTGGCCTTGTCGACCACGCGAAAACTGCCGCGACCATCGGGGCGGTAGAGCAGTTTCGAGGAACGGGCCGTGTCATTATAGCCGACCCCCATGCGCACCGCGCCAGTCGCATCGGCATACCAGCTGCGCACATATTGGCGCGAGGGCACGACGGTGCGCATCTTGCCGGTGCTGACGTCCACCTCGCTGACCTGCGGCCAGAAACCAAGATCATCATAATAAATGGAAGTCTGGTAAGAGAGCAGGATGCGCGGACTGCCATCTCGCGCAACCCAGATGACATCGTCGCCATTTTGCGCGGCGACAGCCTTGGCAAGGATGCTGGCCTTGGTGCCGTCCGCCTTGATGCTGGCGACGCGGCTGATCGACCAGGTATCGCCCTGCACATTGGTTTCCGCGCCGATGCCGACGATCAGCCAGTCATTATTGACCCAGCGCCACCAGTTGAGGTCATTTTCGCCCAAACCCATGGTGCGAACATTGCCGCCCTTCACTTCGGCGATCACCAATTGCTGCACGCCCTTGATCGCGATCCGCGCGGCGACGCGCGCGCCATCGGGCGAGAGTTCGGGTGAATCCATTGCCGGCAGTTCGGCAAAGGCCTCGACCGGCCAGGTCTTGGCGGCGGTCGCCGGCACCTTGGCAGCGTCGGCCTTGGTCGCATAGGCTTGCGCAGAGACAGCAGGTGCGAAAGCCGCGAGCGCGCAGGCTGCGGCGGACAGAAACAGTTTCAAACATACCCCCCAGTCAAACATGACCCCGCCCGTTGCCGGGCGGGGTCATCGTCAGTCCGGCGATTTAAAACCGGGTTAAGTGCCGTGCGCAAGCGCCGCGAGCAACAAGAGCGCCACGATATTGGTGATCTTGATCATCGGATTGACCGCCGGGCCGGCGGTGTCCTTGTAGGGATCCCCCACCGTGTCGCCGGTCACCGCGGCCTTGTGCGCCTCGCTGCCCTTGCCGCCATGATGGCCGTCCTCGATATATTTCTTCGCATTGTCCCAGGCGCCACCACCCGACGTCATCGACAGGGCGACGAACAAGCCCGAGACGATGACGCCCAGCAGCAACGCGCCCAGCGCGGCAAAGCCGTTGGGCACGCCCGCGACCGCCGCGATGATGAAATAGACCGCAATGGGCGCCAGCACCGGCAGCAGCGAGGGGATGATCATCTCCTTGATCGCGGCGCGGGTGACGAGGTCGACGGTGCGGGCATAATTGGGGCGCGACGTCCCTTCCATGATGCCCTTATTGGTGGCGAACTGGTCACGCACATCCTTGACCACGTCGCCGGCCGCCCGGCCGACCGCCGTCATCCCCATCGCACCGAACAAATAGGGCAGCAGCGCGCCCAGCAGCAGGCCGACGATGACATAGGGGTTGGACAGGCTGAAATCGACCGGCTCGGTAAGGCCGAGCGCGGAATTGTAGAATTTGAGATCCTCCGTATAGGCACCGAACAGCACCAGCGCCGCCAGGCCGGCCGAGCCGATGGCATAGCCCTTGGTCACCGCCTTGGTGGTGTTGCCGACCGCGTCGAGCGCATCGGTCTTCACCCGAACGCTGTCGTCGAGATGGGCCATTTCGGCGATGCCGCCGGCATTGTCGGTGACCGGCCCATAGGCGTCCAATGCGACGACCATGCCGGCCAGCGCCAGCATGGCGGTGGCGGCAAAGGCGATGCCGATCAGGCCCGCCAGCTGATAGGCGACGATGATGCCGATCACGATCACGATCGTCGGCAGCGCGGTCGATTCCAGGCTGATGGCGAGGCCCTGAATGACATTGGTGCCATGGCCGGTTTCCGATGCCTTGGCGATCGAGCGGACCGGGCGGTAATTGGTGCCGGTGTAATATTCAGTGATGACGACCAGCAGGCCGGTGACGGCAAGCCCCACCATCATCGACCAGAAGAGCGCCATGCCGGTATAGCCGCCGACGCCATCCAGATCGGTGCCGAACGGGGTATTGAGATCACCCAGCGTATAATGGGTGACGAACCAGAGCGCCGGGATCGACAGGATCGCGGTGGTCCAGAAGCCCTTGTAAAGCGCGCCCATGATCGACTGGCTGGCGCCGAGGCGGACCATATAGGTGCCGATGATCGAGGTGATGATGCACACCCCGCCGACAATCAGCGGCAAGGCCATCAAGCGCATCAGGAAGGTGTTGTCGACGCCGGTTACCAGCAATGCGGTCAGCACCATGGTGGCGCCGACGGTAACGACATAGGTTTCGAACAGGTCGGCCGCCATGCCGGCGCAGTCGCCGACATTGTCGCCGACATTGTCCGCGATCACGGCCGGGTTGCGCGGGTCATCCTCCGGGATGCCGGCCTCCACCTTGCCGACCAGATCGGCACCGACATCGGCCGCCTTGGTGAAGATGCCGCCGCCCAGCCGGGCGAAAATCGAAATGAGGCTGGCACCGAAGGCCAGCGCGACCAGGCTGTCGATCACCAGACGGTCATCGGGGGCATGGCCGGCCGGGCCGGTCAGATACCAGAAGAAAACACTGATCGCGAGCAGGGCAAGGCCCGCCACCAGCATGCCGGTGATCGCGCCGGCGCGGAAGGCGACGGTAAGGCCGCTCTGCAGCGTGCCGCGCGAGGCTTCCGCCGTACGCACATTGGCGCGGACCGAAATGTTCATGCCGATGAAGCCGGCCGCGCCCGACAGGATCGCGCCGATCAGGAAGCCGACGGCAGAAGTTATCCCCAAGAAAAGGAAGACAAGGACGGCGACGACGATGCCGACTACCGCGATGGTGGTATATTGACGGCCAAGATAGGCCTTCGCCCCCTCCTGGATCGCCCCCGCGATCGCCTGCATCGTATCGTTGCCCGCCGGTGCGGCAAGCACCTGGCGACTGGTGAAAAGCCCGTAGAGCACGGCCAGCAGGCCGCACCCTATGGCAATATGGACTATCTGCATGCTTGTTCCTCTCCCGCTATTGTTGCTGTCATCGATCGCTCCGCAGGGAATGACGGGCGGGCGAAGGGCGCAACAGCGGGCGGCCGGACGGGGGAACGCCGGCATCGGGCACCGCGTCAATCAGCAAGAGGACGATGCGCATCGGGCGCTCCAACCGGCTGAGAATAGGGTGATAGGAAGCTACAGGTCAGGCAGCGCGCGTCAAGCCGGTAGCGCAATGATCGAGATCAGCCATGTTCCCAGCCAAGCCGGTCGGGCAGCGGCATGACCGCGCCGTCGATCAGCAGGGTCAGGCCCGCCCCTTCTGCGAAACGGCCGATCGGGATTGCGCGCACCGGCGGCGACACACCGGGCGGCAGCGCGAAGAGCAGTTCATAATCGTCGCCGGCGCGCGCCGCGGCGAGCTGGATCGCGGTGCTGGCGCCGCGCACGCTTTCGAGCGCCGGGGATAGCGGGATATGGTCGATGGTGACGGCGAGGTTGCTGGCCGCGCCCATGCGCGCCGCATCGATCAACAGACCGTCGGACAGGTCCATCATCGCGGTTACGAGGCGGGCGAGCAAGGTGCCCTCAGCCAGCCGCGGGCGCGGTCGGCGATAGGCGGCGACCAGCGGGCCTGATGCGGCGGGATCGGCGCGGGCAAGGTCGAGACCGATGCCGGCATCGCCGACCGGCCCGGTGACATAGAGGCGATCGCCCGCCTGCGCGCCGGCGCGGCTGGGGACCGACGTGCTGGTCGCCTCACCAATCGCAGTCAGGCTGTAGCTGCGCGGTGCGCCGGCCGGCATGCTGACCGTGTCGCCACCGAGCAGCGGCATGGCGTGGCGTTCCAGCGCCTCGCCCAGACCTTCGAGGAAGGCCGCGTCCCAGCCGTCGTCGCCCGACAGGCTGTAGTTGAGCAGGCAGCCCACCGGTTTCGCGCCCTTGGCGGCAAGGTCGGACAGATTCACCGCCGCCAGTTTCCAGCCGATATCGGCCGGCGGATCGGTAGGGAGATAATGGACGCCCTCCACCATCGTATCGCTGGTGAGGATGAGACGCGTGTCGCCGACCGGCAGCACCGCGACATCGTCCTGCAAGCCCTGCGCGGCAGGATCATGGGCGAGCAGGCGCAGCAGGGTCAGGAAGCGGGATTCGGCGGACATGATGTAATCTCTATCCCAGCACCCGCTTCTACAGAAATCATCCGTCATCCCCGCGGACGCAGGCATCCATTGCGCGCTATGTTGGCGAGGAAGCGCTGAATGGATCCCGGATCAAGTCCGGGATGACGTCCATTACAGAACGCGTCCGTGCAACCTTATTTCCGCACGTCCTTCGACACGCCGTCGAGCAGGCCGTTGACGAAGCCGGCTTCGCGCTTGTCGTAGAAGGCGTGGGCGACGTCGACATATTCGCTGATGACGGTGCCGGTCGCGACATCCTGGCGGGCGAGCAGTTCATAGGTGCCCGCGCGCAGGATCTGGCGCATCGGCTTGTCGAGACGGTCGAGGGTCCAGCCGCTCGACAGGCGGGCAGTGATCAGCCCGTCAATCTCGGCGCGGCGGCGATCGACGCCCGACACGACGTCATCGAAGAAATTCTGTTCTGCCTCGGCATAGGTCACGTCCTCGATCGTCGCGCCCAGGCGATGTTCGTGGAATTCGTGCAGCAGCAGATGGAGCGGCGTGCCCTCCATTTCGAGCTGGTAGAGCGCCTGGACCGCGGCGAGGCGCGCGGCGGAGCGGGATTTGGAGCGGTCGTTCATGCGGCTTTCTAATCCGTGAATATCATGCCTGTCGAGAAGCCCGCATAACCGGTTCTCGACAGGCTCGAACCGAACGGGAAGAAATCAGAGCCGCAGCGCGACCGATGCGGCGTGAGCGGGCAGCCCTTCCGCCTCCGCAAGGGCGACGGCCGCGGGGCCGATCGCCTGGATCGCGTCAGGGGTAAGGCCAAGAAAACTGGTGCGCTTCATGAAATCGAGCACCGAAAGGCCCGAGGAGAAGCGCGCCCGGCGGCCGGTCGGCAGCACATGGTTGGGGCCAGCGACATAATCGCCCACCGCCTCGGGCGTCATACGGCCAAGGAAGACCGAGCCGGCGTGGCGGACCTGCGCGAAATAGCGGTCGGGATCGTCGACAGCGAGTTCAAGATGCTCGGGCGCGAGTCGATCGACCAGCGGCATCGCTTCATCCAGGTCGCGGACCAGGATGATCGCGCCATTGGCGGCCCAGCTGGTGGTGGCGACGGCCTGCGTCGAAAGCAGCGGCAGGCGGCGCATGACGGCTTGTTCGACGGCATCGGCGAAGACGGCATCGTCAGTGAAGAGGATCGACTGGCTGGTCGGGTCATGTTCCGACTGGCTCAGGAGATCGGCGGCGATCCAGTCGGCATCGTTCTGGCCATCCGCGACGACGACGATTTCGGACGGGCCGGCGACCATGTCAATGCCGACCACGCCATAAAGCTGGCGCTTGGCTTCGGCGACCCAGGCATTGCCGGGGCCGGTGATGACGTCGACCGGCTTGATGCGATCGGTGCCATAGGCCAGCGCGGCGACGGCCTGCGCCCCGCCGACGCGCCAGATTTCCTCGATCCCCGCGATCTGGGCAGCGGCCAGCACCAGCGGGTTGATTTCCCCTTTCGGCGTTGGCGTGACCATGGCGATGCGCTGCACGCCCGCGACCTTGGCCGGGATGACGTTCATCAGCAGCGAGCTGGGATAGGCGGCGCGCCCACCCGGCACATAGAGGCCGGCAGCATCCACCGCGGTCCAGCGCGCGCCGAGGCGCGCACCGGCGGCGTCGATACCGTCGCTGTCCACCGGCCGTTGCTTTTCATGATAGGCGGTGATGCGCGCGGCCGCGAGTTCGAGCGCGTCGCGCAGTTCGGTAGACAGGCCATCGAGCGCGGCGCGGCAGTCGGCCGGTTCGACCGCCCAGCCGCTGACGTCCAGATCATGATGGTCGAAGCGGCTGGTATAATCGGCCAGCGCCGTGTCGCCATGGGCGCGCACGGCCTTCAGGATGGCGCCGACGTCGCGGGACACATCCTCATCCGCTTCGCGCCGGGCATCGACCAGGGCAGTGAAATCGGCCGCGAAACCGGCGGTCTTGCTGTCGAGCCTAAGCGGCATCGCGCACCTCCACGGCCTTGCGGAACGCCTCCACCAGCGTGGTGAGATCGGCCGAACGCATCTTGTAGGCGGCGCGATTGACGATCAGCCGCGCCGAGACCGGCATGATGATCGCGGTTTCAACCAGGCCATTGGCCTTGAGCGTGGCGCCCGAGGACACAAGATCGACGATGCGACGCGACAGGCCGAGCGAGGGCGCCAGTTCCATCGCGCCATTCAATTTCACGCATTCGGCCTGAAGCCCGCGCGCCTCATAATATTTGCGGGTGAGATGGGGATATTTGGTGGCGACGCGGACATGGCTCATCGCCGCCTGATCCTCGTCCCCGGCATCCGCCGGTTCGGCGACCGACAGGCGACAATGGCCGATATTGAGGTCCACCGGGGCGTAAAGTTCGGAATAGTCGAACTCATCGACCACGTCGGAACCGACGATGCCGATCTGGGCTGCGCCATGGGCGACGAAGGTCGCCACGTCGAAGGCGCGCACGCGGATGATCGACACATCGGGCCGGTTGGTGGCGAAGCGCAGCGCCCGGCTCTTCTTGTCATGAAATTCCGCCTCCGGTTCGATACCGGCTTTGGCGAGCAGGGGCAGCGCCTCTTCGAGGATGCGGCCCTTGGGGATGGCGAAGGTGATCGGGCGAGTCATGACCGGCGGGCCTTAGCCATCGACGCGCCAAAGCACAAGATTTTCGGGGCAGGAAGGACGGAAGCTCAGCCCCAGAAGCGTCTTGTGTCGAGCAGAGAGGCATAGGCCTTTTCGGCGCGGCGCAGCAGACGGCGCTGCGCCTTGTCATCCGGCGCGGGCAAATCGAAGCCGATACCGGCCGCCGCGAGGGTGGCGGGCGCGGTCGCCAAATCGTTGAGCGCGCCCAGATCATCCTGCAGCTTTTCCAGCATGGCGGAAAAGGCCGCATGGCGCCGCTGCTGCTTGTTCTTGAGGAAAAGCGGCGCAAAGAATTCGCTGGCGTAGCGCAGCTTCTTGGCGGCGATGCGGGTCTGGTGGCGCCGCTCGTCGCTGCGCCTGGCAAGATTCTTCCCCTTGCGCTTCAGCCGCTTGCGTCGATCCGACAGGATTTCTGCAGCAAAGGGCCTGGCAGGCGCATGCAGCAACGCGGCATCGGCCGGCTGGCTACACCAGTCGCCCAGCGCTAGCCATTCGGCGAGGTCCAGCATCAGGATTCGGGTCTCGCGTGCCTGCAGGCGGAGTTCGGCGTCGGCCAGCGCTTCCGCCCGGACAAGCGCGAGGCGCGCAGCGGCATCGTCAGGCAGGCTGGGTAGCAGCACGTCGATATTGCGGACCCGGCCAAGCGTGGCAGCCAGTGCGCGCAGGCCATCCTTGAGCGGCGCGAGTGCCGGATCGCCCGCCAGCACCGGCGCAAAGATCGACAGCGCTGAGCGCAGTCGGCGCAGCCCTACCCGCGCCTGATGCAGCGCGCCGGGCGCGCCGGTGGTGAACAGCAGATCCTCGTTCAGGCGGAATTGGCGGATGCAGCCCTGGGCGATGGCACGAAAGGCCTGCTCGACGGTTGCGTCGGGCGCGATCGCAATGGGTTCGGCCTTAACCGGCTTGCGCCGTTCCTTCGCGAGCAGGGCATAGCCGCGATCCGACTTGGAGCGCATGCCCAGGCGCAACGGCACCAGGTCGTTGAGCTGGCGGGCCATCGAAAAAAGCAGAGCCGGTTCACCCGACAATAATTCCAGTTCCACCTCTGCCAGCGGGGTGGCACGACGACCGACCCGAACCCGGCCAATGTCGATCGCGCATTCGACCCCCTGGCCGTCCCGATCGAGCCGATGCACGGTGCGTTCGATATCGGTGACGAAAATCTTGTCGGCGGTCGCAACGGTCGCGGCGCCGACAGCCTGATCGAGCGGATCGGGAATCGCATCGAACAGCGGGACATTGCCCTCGACCGGCTTTTCCCATTCCGAGCGAGCAAAGAGGCCAGCCGCCCTGCCGCCATCGGCCTTGATCGTCTGGACATGGGCACGCCCCTTGCGCCGGACGCGCAGGGAAAAACCGGCACGGTGCAGATCGAGCGCGGGGGTGTCGAAATAGGTCGCGACCAGGTGGGCCGCCTGCCCCTTCTGCCCCGCGAACAGCGGTGCATCGGCCAGCAGGGCGCGATCGGCCGGGTCAAATTCCAGCTTCAGCTCGACTTCGCGGTTGTCCATCCGTGCGCCCCTTGTTGCGAGCGGTGCCCCCCGGGGCCGGGACGCTAGATCGAATCGGGCACGAAAGGAAATATAATTGTCACAATTGGCCGTGCAGCCGGCTCAAGCCACCTCCGCCAGCGCCGCTTCAGTCGCAGCGATCCAGCCGCCGCCCAGCACCTGATCGCCGGCATAGAGAACCGCCGCCTGCCCCGGCGCGACACCATATTCGGGCGCGTCGAAGAACAGCCGATCGCCTTCGAGGCGTGCCGAAACCGGCTTGGCCATGGAGCGGACCTTGGCGGTCAGAGGCCCGGTAAAATCGCGACCGAGCCAGTTGATATCGCTGAGGCGCGCGCCCGACACGGCCAGCGCGACCTTCGGCCCGACGATCACCCGCCGTCCTTCGGCATCGAGCCGCACGACATAGAGCGGCTCGGCCTGGCCACCAATTTCCAGCCCCTTGCGCTGACCGACCGTATAATGGATCAGCCCCTTGTGCCGGCCCAGCACCCGGCCATCGACATGGACGATGTCGCCGCCCTCGTCCGCATCCGGGCGCAGCTTGCGCACGATCTTGGCATAGTCACCATCGGGCACGAAGCAGATGTCCTGGCTGTCGGGCTTCAATGCCACAGACAGGCCGAGTTCGGCGGCGATCTCGCGCACCTGTGGCTTGGGCAGGCCGCCCAGCGGGAAACGCAGATAGTCGAGCTGCGCCTGAGTCGTGGCGAACAGGAAATAGCTCTGGTCGCGCGCCGGATCGGCGGCGCGGTGCAGTTCGGCGCCCTGCGGCCCTTCGACCCGGCGGACATAATGGCCGGTCGCCAGGCAGTCGGCACCCAGGTCGCGCGCGATCTGGAACAGGTCGGTGAACTTCACCCCCATATTGCATTTGACGCACGGAATGGGGGTGCGCCCGGCCATATATTCATCGGCGAAGTCTGCGATCACCGAATCGCGAAACTGGCTTTCATAATCAAAGACATAATGCGCAATACCAATGCGGTCGGCGACGGCGCGCGCATCGCGGATATCCTGCCCCGCGCAGCAGCTGCCGGTGCGGCCGACGGCGGCGCCATGATCATAGAGCTGGAGCGTCACGCCGATCACTTCCGCTCCGGTCTTGGCGGCCAGCGCAGCGACGACGCTGCTGTCCACGCCTCCGGACATGGCAACGACAATGCGCCGCTGCGAGAGCGGCTCTGGGAGCTGAAATTCGGGCTGCATGGCCGCCCATATAGTCGCAGGCGGCGCTGCGTTCCAGCATCTTCCCCCACAAGCGTATCGTTTCGATGACGAAAATGTGTCCGGCATTTACCGGACCTTATCGATTAGCCCGGTAGAAGCTTGGTCATGGATCTGAGTTTTCTCCGGACAGGCGGGCTGAAACCCGCTCTGACAAGGCCGACAGGCCGGGCACGCGTCCCGGCCTGGCCTTTCCTGCGGGCAGCTTCGGCTGCGGCGCAGGCGGCCAGTCCCACGGCCCTGGCGGTCGCGGGCGTCCTGCGGGGGCAGGATGGGATGGAGGACTGGATTCAGGAACTGGCCGAGCTTTTCGCGCCACGTTCCGACGGCAAGATCGAAGCCGTTCGTCTCGCAGGAAGCTTTAACCCGCTGATCGCGAGCCATTTAGGGGTGGGGCAAGGATGATGAAGCCTGTGTTTACCTTGGGGCTTTAGCCGATCTTCAGGGCTGATGTGACAACGAGGTTTCGCTGCTGAATTCGGCAACGCCAATGCCGCTAATTGAGGGTAAAGATGATAGAGAACCAGAAAATCAGGCCTGCACAGGTCGTAGGACCGCTCGGCGAACCCCTGACGCTGGAAAATCTGCCGCCCGTGAACACCACCCGTTGGGTCGTGCGTCGCAAGGCGGAGGTCGTCGCTGCCGTCAATGGAGGTCTGCTGACGGTGGACGAGGCCTGCGCCCGCTACAGCCTGACGCTGGAAGAATTTGCCAGCTGGCAGCGGGCGGTGGACCGTTCGGGCATGCATGGCCTGCGCGTCACGCGCATCCAATATTATAAGTCGCTCTACGAGCGGCAGCAGAAATATTGAAGGATCGGGTGCCGCCGACGGGCGGACACCGTAGAAAATGATGCGGGGGCCGCCGGACAGACCGTCCGGCGGCCCCTTTCGCGTTGCGGGTCGGGGATGGTTTCCAAGGCGGAATCATTTTGTGCGGGAACGCGAAGCCATGTTCCGGGTTGAATAGCCAGCAAACCCGTTGGGGGTGTGGTCAAGGAGAGTAACATGGGCATCATCTTGTGGCTTATCGTCGGCGGCATCATTGGCTGGCTCGCCAGCATGATCATGCGCACGGACGCGCAGCAGGGCATCTTGCTGAACATCGTCGTCGGCATCGTCGGCGCCTTCATCGGCGGCCTGATCTTCAGTGGCGGCTCGATCAACAATGCCGGACTGACGCTCTACAGCTTCCTCGTTTCGCTGCTGGGTGCTGTCATCCTGCTGGCGATCGTCAACCTGGTACGGCGCGGATCGGTTCGCTAACGACCGGACATGCAATATCAAAGGCCGTGCCCTTCCCAGGAAGGACGCGGCCTTTTTGCGTCAGCGCCGGACGCTGAACCAGCGATAGAGCGCCAGCACCGCAATCGCGCCCAGCACGGCGGCGATGAAGCTGGCACGCTGACCCGGTGCATAAAAGCCCATGATCTGACCGACGAAGGCCGCCAGCAAGGCGCCTGCCATGCCCAGCAGGATGGTCACGACACACCCCCCCGGATCGCGCCCCGGCATGACCAGACGCGCCAATGCCCCCGCGAGCAGGCCCGTGATGATCCATCCCAGCAATTCCATGGCGCGTATCCTCTTGCACTGTCCAACCCGCCCCAAGGCGCGGCATAGCGACATAGTCCGGTCCCTTTGGCAAGAGACGCACGAGGCGCAAGAGCCCGCCAAGCCCTTCGCAAGGGCACAATTGGCTTTGCGAAGCCCCGTCCAAGCGTGATATTGGGGCTTGAGGGCGGTGATATATTCATATAACACAGTTCCGAGTTTGGGCGGAACCCGCCGGAGAGATGGAAACGGCATGAATTACGAAACTACGCTGACGGGCGAATCGTCCGCGATCCTGGTCGATGACGAAGACCGGACTCGCCGTCGCCGGCGTCTGCTGATCATCGGTGGCGTTGTTGCGGTTGCGCTGGTGGCGGCAGCGGCCGCGCTGTCGATGCGTGGCAAGGATGCCGCCGCGCCCGACGCGGCACCGCAGGCGCCGGTCGTGACCGTGCTGACCCCCGGCCAGACGATGGTCGCCCGCACCGTGAGCAGCACCGGATCGCTGGCCGCCCGTGTCGACATGCCGGTCGGCGTGGTCGGCGAAGGCGGCATGGTGACGCGCGTGCTGGTGCAGCCGGGCGACTGGGTCCGTGCCGGCCAGGTGCTGGCCACCGTCGAACGGTCGGTCCAGAGCGAGCAGGTCAATTCGCTGGCCGCCCAGGTCGAGGTTCAGCGCGCCAATGCCAAGCTGGCCCAGGCCCAGTTGGAACGCGCCAAGGCGCTGGTCGGCCGCGGCTTCATCAGCGCCGCCGACATCGACCAGCGCACCGCCACCCGCGATCAGGCCGTCGCCCAGGTCCGCGTGGCCGAAGCGCAACTGGCCGAACAGCGCGCTCGTACCGGCCGCCTGGACATCCGCGCGCCGGCATCCGGCCTGGTGCTGACCCGCACGGTCGAGCCTGGCCAGATCGTCCAGGCCGGTGGCGGCACATTGTTCCGCATGGCCAAGGATGGCGAGATGGAAATGCAGGCGCAGGTGGCCGAAGCCGATCTGGCGACGCTGCGCGCGGGCAATAGTGCGACCGTGACCCCGGTCGGCAGCAACCAGCATTTCAGCGGTCGCGTCTGGCAGGTATCGCCAGTCGTCGATCCGCAGACCCGTCAGGGCATCGCCCGCATCGCGGTCGCCTATAATGACGCTATCCGCCCCGGCGGCTTCGCGTCGGCGACGATCACCAGCGGCTCGGGCAATGCCCCGCTGCTACCGGAATCGGCGGTGCAGAGCGATGCCAAGGGCAGCTATGTCTATATCGTCAACGGCAAGAACCAGGTCGAACGGCGCGACGTGAAGGTGGGCCAGGTGTCCGACAATGGCGTCGCCATCACCAGCGGCATCACCGGCGCCGAACGCATCGTGACGTCGGCCGGCGCCTTCCTGACCGTGGGGCAGAAGGTGAAGCCGGAAGCGCTCAAGGCGCGATGACGCAATGGTCCCGGCCGGGTCATCGTGCCCGGACCGGCAGGACTGACAATATTGGAAGCGGGCGCGGTGGCGTCCGGTGAGGGAAGCCCGTCATGAGTTTTCGCAATATCTCCGCATGGGCGATCCGCAATCCGGTGCCGCCGCTGGTCCTGTTCGCCGCGCTGATGCTGGCCGGTGTCGTCAGCTTCCTGCGGATGGACATCAACCAGAATCCCGACATCAGCTTCCCCATGGTCAGCGTCACCGTGTCCCAGCCGGGCGCCGCGCCGACCGAACTGGAAACCCAGGTGACCCAGCGGGTCGAGGCCGCCGTGCGCGGCATCAGCGGGGTCGAGGACATCACCTCCTTCGCGTCCGAAGGCCAGTCGCTGACCAATGTCCAGTTCAAGATCGGCACGCCGGTCGATCGTGCGGTCAATGACGTCAAGAATGCCGTCGACCAGATTCGCAGCGACCTGCCCGACGGCATCCTGGAACCTCAGGTCCAGCGCATCGACGTGGATGGCGGACCGATCGCCTATTTCAGCGCCGAAGCGACCGACATGACGCTGGAGGAACTGTCCTGGTATGTCGACAATACGGTCGCCAAGCGATTGCTGTCGGTCAGCGGCATGGCAGCGGTCCGGCGCGGCGGCGGCGTCAGCCGCGAAATCCGCGTCATCCTCGATCCCGCCCGCCTGCAGGCCTATGGCGTCACCGCCGCGCAGGTGAATGCACAGTTGAGCCAGGTCAATATCAACGCGGCCGGCGGTCGCACCGAAATTGCCGGTGCCGAACAGTCGATCCGCGTGCTGGGCAATGCGCGCAACGCCCATGATCTGGGCCAGACCCAGATCGCCATTTCCGGCGGTCGCACGGTCAAGCTGGCCGATATTGCCGATGTTCGCGACATGTATGCCGAACAGCGCAGCCTGGCGCTGATGAACGGCCGGCAGGTGACCAGCTTCAGCCTGGAAAAGGCCAAGGGATCGTCCGACGTCACCGTCTATGACGATGCCATGAAGGTGCTGGACAAGCTGAAGAAGGAAAATCCCAAGGTCCAGTTCAAGCAGCTCTATTCAAGCGTCGAATATACACGCGGCCAGTATCACAGTGCCATGTCGGCGATGATCGAGGGCGCGGTGCTGGCGGTCGTCATCGTCTTCCTGTTCCTGCGCGACTGGCGCGCGACGATGATCTCCGCCCTCGCCATCCCGCTGTCGGCGATCCCGTCCTTCTGGTTCATGGACATGCTGGGCTTTACGCTGAACGGCATTTCGCTGCTGGCATTGAGCCTGGTGGCGGGCGTGCTGGTCGATGACGCGATCGTGGAGATCGAGAATATTGTGCGCCACATGCGCATGGGCAAATCGGCCTATCAGGCGTCGATCGACGCAGCCGACGAAATCGGCCTGGCCGTGCTGGCGACCACCATGGCGATCGTCGCGGTGTTCCTGCCGGTCGCGCTGATGCCGGGCATTTCGGGTCAGTTCTTCATCCAGTTCGGCATGACCGTCGTCGTGTCGGTGCTGATGAGCCTGGCCGTGGCGCGCCTCATCACGCCGATGATCGCAGCCTATTTCCTGAAGGCCCATGGCGAGGCGAGCCATGGCGAAGGCTGGCTGATGGACCGCTATATGAGCGTGCTCCACTGGTCGCTGGACCAGCGCAAGGCGAAGGCGCGGCGGGCGCGCGGCGGATTCCGCAATCGCTTCGTCGCCTTCTTCGTCGACCATCGCGTGTGGACGCTGGGCATCGGCATGCTGGCCTTCGTGGCGACCCTGTTCGCCTTCGGCACTTTGCCCATGACCTTCCAGCCGACGATCAACACCGATTTCAGCCAGGTGAAGATTGAGACCGTGCCGGGCAGCACGCTGGAGCAGACCACCGCCATCACCCGCAAGGTCGCCGACATGCTGGCCGCCGACACGGATGTGGTCGAGGCGGCATTTGCCGATATCGAGCCGACCAGCGCCGACATCTTCCTGACGCTCAAGAAGACCCGGCCGATGTCGTCGGTGGATTGGGAACGCAAGATCGCACCCAAGTTCCAGACGATCGCCGACGCACGGGTCAATTTCCAGTCCCAGTCGGGTGGTGGCTTCGGCCGCGACATCATCATGATGTATGGTTCGGACGATCCGGAGCTGCTGGAAAAGACCGCCAATCAGCTGGTGCATGAAATGGCCGGCATCCGCGAACTGCGTGCGCCGCGCGTGCAGGGCGACATGCAGCGGCCCGAAATCATCATCAAGCCGCGCCTGGACCTAGCCGCCAGCATGGGCGTGACGACCGCTGCACTCAGCCAGTCGATCCGCATCGCGACGATCGGCGACATCGACCAGAATGTCGCCAAATTCTCGCTGTCCGATCGTCAGATCCCGATCCGTGTCGCGCTGGCCGAGGATAGCCGCAAGGATATCGCCACGATCGAGAATATGCCGGTGCCGACCGTGTCGGGTGGTTCGGTCCCGCTCAAGGTGGTCGCCGACATCAGCTTTGGCGCAGGTCCAACGCAGATTCGCCGCTATAACCAGATCCGCCGCGTCGTCGTCGGCGCGGATCTGGCGCCCGGCATCGTCACCAGCCAGGCCAACCAGAAGATCAACGAACTGCCGACGATGAAGGCCATCAAGGAAGGCCGCATCCAGGGCGTGCAGAAGATCGAGGCAGGCGACAGCAAGTTCCAGGCGGAAATGCTGACCAACTTCGTGATCGCCGTCTTCTCCGGCATCATGCTGGTGCTGGCGGTGCTGGTGCTGCTCTACAAGCGGATCATGCCGCCCTTCGTGAACCTGGGGTCGCTGCTGCTGGCGCCGCTGGGCGGGGCGATCGCGCTGCACATTGCCGGCCAGCCCATGTCGCTGCCGGTGTTCATCGGCCTGCTGATGCTGCTGGGCATCGTCGCCAAGAACTCGATCCTGGTGATCGACTTCGCGCTGGAGGAGATGGAGAAGGGCGTGCCCAAGCAGAAGGCGATCCTCGATGCCGGGCACAAGCGCGCGCAGCCGATCGTGATGACCACGGTCGCGATGGTCGCGGGCATGGTACCGACCGCCCTGTCGCTGTCGGGTGACGCTGCCTGGCGCGCGCCGATGGGCATCACGGTGATCGGCGGCCTGCTGCTATCGACGGTGTTGACGCTGGTGATCGTGCCGGCCGTGTTCAGCCTGGCGCTGGGTGTCGAGCAATGGGCCGGGCCGCGGCTGAGCCGCCGCTTCCTGACCCACAAGTCGCATGACGGCCATTCGGGCAGCCATGCCCAGCCGGCGGAATAAGGAATCGGGTTCGCGCGGGCAGCCCCATGGCAAAATATGGGGCTTGCCTGAACGAAACGGGCGCGTAACCGTTTCACCGCCATGAAGCTGCTGCGCATGCCCCGCTCGCCCCTCGACGCCGCCGCCTATCCCGCGCGGCGCATGCGGCTGGTGGCGACGGGGATGTTGCTGGCGATGGCGGCGATCTTCATCGCGGCGCGCGCCACCGTCCATCTCCATCCCGCGATCGGCTTCGTCCAGGCCTTTGCCGAGGCGGCGATGGTCGGCGGCCTGGCCGACTGGTTCGCGGTCACCGCCCTGTTCCGCCATCCGCTCGGCCTGCCGATCCCGCATACGGCGATCATTCCGCGCAACAAGGACCGGATCGGCGATACGCTGGCAATATTCCTGCGCGACAATTTCCTGACCCCGGCCGTCGTCGCGCGGCGGATGCGCGGCATGGACGTGGCCGGTGCGGCCGGCCGCTTCCTCGCCAGCCCGTCCGCCGGCGACGGGCGACTGCGCGTCGGCGCATCCCGGTTGCTCGCCGACATGCTGGAGGCGCTGGATCAGGAGCGGTTGGGCGGGATGGTGAAGGGCGCGATCGGCCAGCGGCTGCGCGCGATCAATGTCGGCCCGCTGGTGGGGCAAGCAATTGAGGCGGCGATGCGCGACGGCCGCCATGCGCCGGTGATGGATGGCATCATCCAGTGGGCCGACAGGGCGCTGGAGGCGAACGACCATCTGATCCGACAGATGGTGCATGAGCGCGCGGGCACGGTGCTGCGCTGGACTGGGCTGGACGAAAATCTGGCCAATGCCATCGTCAACGGTCTGCGCAAGTTGCTGGCGGACATGGCCGCCGATCCCGGCCACAGCCTGCGCCTCAAGGCCGAGGAAGGCATGGCCAAGCTCGCCTTCGACCTGCAGTTCGACATCGAGATGCAGGCGAAGGCCGCGAAGATTCGAGACGAGATACTCGACAATCCGGCGATGCAGCGCTGGATCGAGGGGATGTGGGAACAGGCCCGCACCGGCCTGCTGCGTGCGGTACGCGATCCCGGCAAGGCGATGGCCGGGCGACTGGGCGAGGCGTTGCAGCAACTGGGCGGCACGTTGCAAGAGGATGCCCGGCTGAAACTGGTGATCAATCGCTTCGTGCGGCGCGGCGCGGTCGGGGCCACGGCGACCTATGGCGATTCGATCGTCAAGCTGGTGAGCGAGACGGTGCGCGGATGGGATGCCGGCACGGTCACCAGCCGGCTGGAGAATGCGGTCGGCCGCGACCTGCAATATATCCGCATCAACGGCACGCTGGTCGGCGGGCTGGTTGGCCTGGCGATCCACGCGATCGACACATTCTTCTGAGAAATGGTCGGGGCGCATCGGGCCAAAAACGACGCGCCCCGACCGGAACCGGTCGCACAGAGGAGAAGGCCCCCGGTTCCTAGCTGAACATCAGTCTTCGAGACCGCCCTCTCTGCCGGGCGGCGGCGGCGATGGCGGCAGTTCGTCGGCGCTCAGCACGCCGTCGCCATTGCGGTCGAGATCATGGAACATGGCGAGCGACGGCGCGGAAAATTCGGCGCGATCGATCACGCCATCCTCATTGCCATCCTCGGGATAGGGCATGGCGCGGCCCGGAGGTGGGGGTGGAGCGGTGTCGCCACTCTGGCCGCCCGGTCGCGGGCCGGGTGGCGGACCGCCGGGCGGAGGGCCGCCAGCGCCACCGGGGCCGCCGCCAGGACCACCACGGCCATGCCGACGTTCGCCCTGCCCTTCCTGCCGCGGGGTGCGCTGATGCCCCAGAATCTGCTGCATGGCTTCGGCCGAAATCGCGCCATCGCCGTCCGAATCCATCGCCGAGAAACGGCGGTCAAGCCAGGCCTGCATCTCGTCCCGCGTGATCCGGCCATCACCGTCGGCATCGGCAGCCCAGGGGCCCTCGGGTCGTGCCCCGCTGTCATGCGGACCTTCCGTCCGCGCAGACAGGTCGGCTGGCTGCTGGGCGAACAGCGGCACCGGCAGCAACAGGGTCGACAATAGCAGCATCGTGGGAAGGCGCATCGGGGTTCCTGGATTTGCGTTGCCCCAATGTCTCGCATTGCCGCATTGCCCCGATATGTCCCGAGGCAACGCGAATATTTCAGGCGCACCGCATCCCTGAAAATTGATGTTGCAACATATCATGTTTTGATGTTGTATCATTTCATGGCCGCCGGAGAGACGGCGCCGCGAGAGGAGGGTGCAGTCCATGTATATGACGATGCAACCGACACAGGATGCGACCCGGTCGGGCTATGCCGCGCGGCGCAAATCACCGATCGGGATCGGCGGGGCAATTGCGGGCCATGCCCTGGGGGTCGGCGCCCTCCTGCTGGTGCCCCAAAAGGGCATCGACCGGGGCCCCCCCACCCCCCCCACCCCCCGCCTTCCGGTGCCGCCGCCCCCCCCCCCCCAACCCGCCGCCGCCGGACCCGCCCCCCCAGACGGTCCAGACCAATCCGCTGCCGCAAAAGCCGACCACCACCGATCCGATCGTACCGATGCCCGTTCCGGCTGGCCCGACGATCGAAACCGGCCCATCCTCGCCCTTTGACGGCTCTGGAACCGGGACGGTCATCGATCCCCCCCTGCCCCCGCCACATATTCCGGTGCCTGTCGAAGCCAGCATAGCGCCCAATGCGCTGGGGTCTTTCCAGCCCGATTATCCCGGCGCGATGATCCGCCAGGGGCTGGAAGGCAACGTCACCGTGCGCGTCACCATCAGTCCGGAAGGCCGCGTCAGCGACATCGTCAAGATTTCGGCGACCGACGAGAGTTTCTGGCTCGCGACCCAGAAGCATGCGCTGCGCAAATGGCGCTTCCGGCCGGCAACGCGCGACGGCGTCGCGGTGAGCAGCGTCAAGACGCTGACCGTGCGCTTCACCCTGACCGATCGCTGAGCAAAGGACGGGCGGGCAAGCCCCGCCCGTTCCTTCATGGAGGGATGTTCGATGGATCATTTTGCATCCGCGCCCGCCCTGCCCTATAAGCGCGGCATGGCGATATTTCCCCGTCCCGTTTCTCCCAAGAGCGCCTTTGGTGATTTCTGGAGCTATTTCCGGCAGCAGCGCCAGCATAAATGGCCGCTGCTCGGCGTGTCCGCGGCCTTCACCTATGTGATCGTCTGGGCCTTCATCGTCGACGCGAACACCAACACGATGCCGACCCGCAACAAGATCATTTATGTCCAGAGCTGGGATGCGAACCGGTCCGACGCGGCGGTGATCCTGCAGCAGAAGATCGACTTCGCCAAGCGCGAGGCGGCCCTCGTCAAGCAGCAGAAGAAGATGCAGGGCTATGCTGACGCCTTCGGCATCGAATGGCGCGACGAAGAGGCCCGCAACACCGCGCGGCGCAAGGAAGCCGTCCGCCAGATCAATGGCTTGCTGGACCAGCGGCTGGCCAAGGCGGAGGCCGAACAGAAGGTCGACGCGGCGACCGCCAAACCCTGACCATGATCACCGACGTCGCCGCTGACCGTCGCTATATGGCGGCGGCGATTGCCCTGTCGGAACGTGGCCGGGGCCTGTCCACGCCCAATCCCAATGTCGGCTGCCTGATCGTGCGCGGTGGCCATGTCGTCGGCCGCGGCTGGACCCAGAAGGGCGGCCGCCCCCATGCCGAGGCGCAAGCGCTGGACGAGGCGATGGACCGGGCCGAGGGGGCCACCGCCTATGTCACGCTCGAGCCCTGTTTTCACCTGAGCCCGCGCGGGCCGCGCTGCGCCGACCTGATGGCGCGCGCCGGGGTCGCCCGAGTCGTGATTGCTCTGCGTGATCCCGATCCGCGCACCGATGGCCAGGGCGCGGCCTGGCTGCGCGAGCGTGGCGTGATGGTCGAGATGGGGCTGATGGCGGGCGAAGCGGCCGAGGCGATGCGCGGCTTCGTGCTGCGCCAGACTCTGGGGCGCCCGGCAGTGACGCTGAAGCTGGGCCTCTCGCTCGACGGGCGGATCGCGCTGGCTGACGGGTCGAGTCGCTGGATCACCGGGCCGGATGCCCGTGCCCATGCCCATCTGGAGCGGGCACGGCATGACGCCATATTGGTCGGCGGCGGCACGCTGCGCGCCGATGCGCCCAGTCTGGACGTGCGCCTGCCGGGGCTGAAGGAGCGATCGCCCCGCCGGCTGCTGCTGAGCCGGAGCGCCGCGCCCGAAGGCTGGAGCGCGATTGCCGATCCGGAGGATATCGCGACGCTCGACCGGGTCGATCATCTGATGATCGAGGGCGGGGCCGAGACCGCCGCCGCCTTCCTGCGCGCCGATCTGGTCGACCGGCTGCTGCTCTATCGCGCGCCGATCCTGATCGGGTCGGGCCGGGCCGGGATCGGCGACATCGGCCTGACCGACCTGGCTGATGCCCATGGGCGCTGGCGCCAGACCGACCAGCGTCAGTTCGGCCCGGACCGGCTGGAGGTTTACGCGCGGACGCGCAGCGCCTAGATCAGCGCAAATTTCTTTCCCAAGGATCTGGGCACCATGTTCACCGGCATCATCACCGACATCGGCACCATCCGCACCCATGAGCAGCGCGGCGACCTGCGCCTGGTCATCGAAAGCGGCTATGACATGGAGACGGTCGCGATCGGCGCATCGATCGCCTGTTCGGGCGCCTGCCTGACGGTGGTGGAAAAGGGGCCAGGCTGGTTCGCGGTCGACCTGTCGGCCGAGACCGTCGCCCGCACCGCGCCGGGCCTGTGGGCACAGGGCGGCAAGCTCAACCTGGAACGCGCGCTGAAGGTCGGCGACGAACTGGGCGGCCATATCGTCACCGGCCATGTCGACGGCATCGGCCATCTGGTGTCGGCCAGCCGCGAGGGCGATTCGATCCGCCTGGTCATCAGCGCACCGGCGGAACTGGCCGCCGCGCTGGCCGCCAAGGGGTCGATCACATTGGACGGCATCTCGCTGACCGTGAACAGCGTCGAGGACCAGCCCGATGGCAGCGTGCATTTCGGCCTCAACATCATCCCGCACACCGCGATCGCGACCACGCTGGATAGCCTGCCCGATGGCCGGTCGTTCAATCTGGAGATCGATGTGCTGGCCCGCTATCTCGACCGGATGCAGAGCCTCCGCAGCAAATGATGTGATTTCACCCTTGAAGAAATCACATTGTAGTGTGATATAACGCTCATCCCCGATCCGGGAAGGAGTGTTTATGTCGTCATCGCTTATCGATTCCGTCCGCGCCCTCGTCACCGATGGCGGCATGTCCCGATCGGGCCTGGCGCGCGCCGCCGGCCTGCACGCCAACAGCTTGCGCAAGTTGGGCGAAGGCGACTGGAACCCGACCGCCGAGACGCTGGGCAAGCTGGAAGCCTATCTGCTCAAGCGCGAGGGCGGCACCGCACTTGCCAGCCCCGAGGAAATCATCAACGAGGCCCGCAACGGCCGCATGTTCATCCTGGTCGATGACGAGGATCGCGAGAATGAGGGCGATCTGGTCATCCCCGCCCAGATGGCGACCCCCGACGCGATCAACTTCATGGCCACCCATGGCCGCGGCCTCATCTGCCTGGCACTGACCAAGGATCGCGTCGACCAGCTCGGGCTCGACCTGATGAGCCGCAACAATGGTACCCGCCACGAAACGGCGTTCACCGTGTCGATCGAGGCGCGTGAAGGCGTCGACACCGGCATCAGCGCCGCCGACCGCGCCCGCACCGTATCCGTCGCCATCGACGCATCCAAGACGCGCGCCGACATCGTGACGCCCGGCCATGTCTTCCCGCTGATCGCCCGTGACGGCGGTGTGCTTGTGCGGACCGGCCATACCGAGGCGGCGGTGGACGTCGCCCGCCTGGCCGGCCTCAATCCGTCCGGCGTCATTTGCGAAGTGATGAAAGACGACGGCACGATGGCGCGCCTCGACGACCTGATCGTCTTTGCCCAGAAGCACAAGATGAAGATCGGCACGATTCGCGACCTGATCGCCTATCGCCGCCGCCACGACCATGTGGTCGAGCGTCGCGCCGAAACCAGCTTCGAAAGCAAATGGGGCGGCGAGTGGAAGGCAATCACCTTCTTCAACCGCGCCACCCAGTCCGAGCAGCTGGTTTTGCAGAAGGGTCGCATCAGCCCCGACCAGCCGACCCTGGTGCGCATGCACCAGCTGGCTCCGCTGAGCGACATTTTCGGTGCCGAAGGCCCGCGTGGCGACATGTTGGCCCGATCGATGGAAATCATCGACAAGGAAGGCGCCGGCGTGGTCGTGCTGCTGCGTGACGGCGAACCCGACATGCTGACCCGCATGATCCAGGCCCATGCCGGCAAGCAGCCCGGTGGCATGGACGAACTGCGCGACTATGGCGTGGGCGCGCAGATCCTGGCGGAACTGGGCGTGCATGACATGATCCTGCTCAGCAACACCCAGCACAGCCTGATCGCCCTTGACGGCTATGACCTGGCCGTGGTTGGGCAGCGTCCGATCGAGCTCTGAAGGATATTCGCATGGCCAAGTTTCTCATTGTCGAAGCCCGCTTCTACGACCATCTCAACGACCTGCTGATCGAAGGCGCGAAGGCCGCGCTGGACGAAGCTGGCCACAAATATGAGGTGGTGACCGTTCCGGGCGCGCTGGAAATCCCCGGCGCGATCGCGCTGGCAGCCGAGACTGGCCGCTTTGACGGCTTCGTCGCGATCGGCGTGGTGATCCGCGGCGAAACCTATCATTTCGAAGTGGTGTCGAACGAAAGCGCGCGCGGCCTGATGGCACTGAGCATGGATGCGATCGCCATCGGCAACGGCATCCTGACCGTCGAGAATGAGGAGCAGGCCCTGGTCCGCGCCCGTCCCGACCAGAAGGACAAGGGCGGCGAAGCGGCCAAGGCAGCGATCGCCATGTTGGGCCTGCGCGAGCGTTTCGCGATCTGATCCCCGGCCTTTTGGCAGACACAAGGAAGGGCGCGCTCCGCGAGGAACGCGCCCTTCTTCATGGGTGACGAGGGATCAGGCGGCCGCCTTTTCCTCGGCCAGGGTCGGATAGTCGGTATAGCCCTCCGCGCCCTGGCTGTAGAAGGTCGCCATCTGCGCCTGGGTCAGCGGCGCGCCTTCGCGCAGACGATCGACCAGATCGGGATTGGCGAGGAAGGGGCGACCGAAGCTGATCGCGTCGGCCAGGCCAGAGGCGAGATCGGCCTGCGCACGATCCAGCCCATAATCGCTGTTGAGGACCAGCGGCCCCTTGAAATGCTGGCGGATCAGCGGCGACAGGCGCGGCACGTCGGTGGCGCCGAAGGTGCCGTCCGGACCGGGTTCGCGCAGTTCGAGGAAGGCGATGCCGATCTGGTTCAGCACATCGGCGGCGGCGGCGAACAGCGGCTCGGGATTGCTGTCATTGACGCCTTGGGTATCGCCATTGGGCGACAGGCGCACGGACACGCGATCGGCACCGATCGCATCGACCACCGCCTGAGTCACTTCGCGCAGCAGGCGGACGCGATTCTCGATGCTGCCGCCATAGATGTCATCGCGAAAATTGCTGTTGTCGCGCAGGAACTGGTCGATCAGATAGCCATTCGCGGCGTGGATCTGGACCCCGTCGAAGCCGGCGGCGATCGCGTTTTTGGCTGCCTTCACATAGTCTGCGATAATACCGGGAATTTCGTCGATCGCGAGCGGACGAGCGACCTCATAGGGCTTCTTGCCCTCATAGGTGTGAGCATCGCCAGGCGTCGCGGTAGCGCTGGACGAAACCGGCTGCTCGCCGGTGACGGCCGAATGAACGGCGCGGCCCATATGCCAGAGCTGGGCGACGATCAGCCCGCCCTTGTCATGCACGGCCTGGGTGATCGGCTTCCAGGCCGCGACCTGTTCGTCGGTCCAGAGGCCGGGTGCATAGGGCCAGCCCAGGCCCTGGTGCGAAATGCCGGTCGCCTCGCTAATGATGAGGCCGGCCGAGGCGCGCTGCGCATAATAATCGACCATGATCGGGGTCGGGACATGATCGCGAGTGGCGCGGCCACGGGTGAGCGGCGCCATGATGGCGCGGTTCGCGGCGGTATCGGCGCCGAGCTTTATCGGATCGAAGATTGTGGTCATGAAACCTCCCTCATTAACGTTGCAATTTGCAACGGGACTTGATGCGGAAAGCCAGCTAGGGAGCCGCCATGGCCGCTTCAACCCCCATGGCGCATATCGCGACGCCCAGACTCGCTTTTCCGGCGCTGATCCTGGCCAATATCATTCTGGCGCTCGGACCGGTGCTGGTAAGGCTGGCCGATGTCGGGCCGGTGGCCGCCGCCTTCTGGCGATTGGCGATCGCCATGCCCTTCCTGTTCATCCTGGCATTGCCGAAGCTGCGCAAGAGCCGCTTGTCGCGCGGCCAGTGGACGATCGTGATTCTGGCCGGCGTCTGCTTTGCCGCCGATCTGGCTGCCTGGCATCTGGGCATCGGTCATACCAAGGTCGCCAACGCAACGCTGTTCGGCAATATGAGCGCACTGATGCTGCCGCTCTGGGGCCTCATCGTGCTGCGCGAACATGTATCGAAGCTGCAGATCGGCGCGCTGATCCTGGCCGCGATCGGCGCGGCCATATTGATGGGCAGCAGCTATGAGCTGTCGCCTGTCAACTTGAAGGGCGACCTGTTCTGCCTGCTCGCCGGGCTGCTCTACACCACCTATCTTCTGCTGATCCAGGGCGCACGCAAGCGGCTGGACAGCTGGTCGGTGCTGGCGGTCGTCAGCGCGGCCGGGGCCTTGCCGCTGCTGCTCGCCGCCAATGCGATGGGCGAAACGGTGATGCCGCAAGACTGGACGCCGCTCATCATCCTTGCCCTGTCCAGCCAGATCGTTGGCCAGGGGTTGCTCACCTATGCGCTTGGCTGCTTTTCCCCGCTGGTGCTGGGGCTCAGCCTGTTGCTGCAACCCGCCGTCGCCGCGCTGGCCGGGTGGCTGCTGTTCGGCGAGACATTGAGCGCGACCGACATTGTCGGCGGCGTGGCCGTGGCGATCGCACTGGTGCTTGTGCGCCTGCCGCGACGGGCCTAGGTTACGACCATGACCGACCAGACCCAAGAGCTGACCCTGGACGAAATCCGCGCATTGCTGGCGCCGATCCTGCCGCGCCACGCCGCCTTTGACGGCTGGCGGCCCGAAGCGGTGGCGATGGCGGCGGCGGAAAAGGGCATCGATGCCGATGTCGCCGTGCTGGCCTTCGACAATGGTGCCATGGGCATGATCGAGGCCTGGTTCGCCAGCATCGACACGCGGATGCTGGAGGCGTTGCCCCACGAAAAGCTGGCCGCCATGTCGATCCGCAAGAAGATCAGCGCGCTGATCGAGACCCGCCTGGCCCTGCTGGCGCCCGACCGCGAAGCGCTGCGCCGGGCGCAGGCGATCCTGGCGATGCCGACCAATGCCGTGCGCGCCGCCAAGCTGGGCTGGCACGCCGCCGATATCATGTGGCGCGCGGCGGGCGACACCGCCACCGACCTCAACCATTATAGCAAGCGGGCGACGCTCGGCAGCATCTATGCCGCGACGCTGCTGACCTTCGTCAATGACGAGAGCGAGGATCATGCCGACAGCCGCGCATTCCTGACGCGACGGATCGAGGGAATCATGCGCTTCGAGAAGATGAAGGCCCGGTTCAAGGGCGTGGGCGATGGCGAGCATCTCAGCCTGTCGCGCTTCATCGGCCGGCTGCGCTACCCGGCGGTGTGAAGTTCGGGCTGGCCTTCACCAGACGTAATTGATAGTCAGTCGCAAATCTGATTTCTGGTTAAGAGTCCATCCTCCTTGCGCCTGACCGATCTGCCCCTGCGCCAACCCGCTTTTGTTGAAACCATCGACTGGGAGTCGCTGTCGTCCGTGGAAGGACAGCGCCTGCGCGAGTTCGGCCTGTGCGAAGGCGCCAGCGTCGAGGCACTGCATCATGGCGGCCTGCTGGGTCGTGGACCGCTGGCGGTGAAGATCGGGCGCATGACGGTGGCGATGCGGCGCAGTCATGCCGCCGCCGTGGAGGTCAGCACCGGCCCGCAGGAGGCGCAGGCATGAGCGGCCTTCCCCTCGTCGCGCTGGTCGGCAATCCCAATGCGGGCAAGAGCGCCCTGTTCAACGCGCTGACCGGCGCGCGGCAGAAGCTGGGCAATTATCCGGGCGTCACGGTGGAGCGCAAGGCGGGCCGGCTGTCGCTGGCCGACGGCCGGCCGGTCGAACTGGTCGATCTGCCCGGCACCTACAGCCTGTCGCCTGCCAGCCCCGACGAACAGGTGACGCGCGACTTCGTGCTGGGCAAGCAGGCTGGCGAGAAGCTGCCCGATGCACTGGTGATCGTGGTCGACGCGTCAAACCTCGACAATCATCTGCGCTTCGCGTTGGAACTGATCGCGCTGGGCCTGCCCACTGTGGTCGCGCTCAACATGGTCGATCTGGCCACCCGCGACGGGCTGGAACTGGACGCCAATGTGCTGGCGCGCGAACTGGGCGTGCCAGTGGTGTCCACCGTGGCGGTGCGCAAGCGCGGCCTGGATCATCTCAAGACCGAGCTGGAAACGCTGCTCGGCGCCCAGACGGGCATGCTGCGCGCCTCCGCCGGTGAACCGGATTTCGACGCCGTGCGCCGCGAGGCTCGCCGCATCGCCCGCGCCGCGATCGTGCGCGAGACGCCATCGCGCCGGCTGACGGCGGCGGTCGACCGGGTCGCGCTGCACCCGGTATTGGGCCTCGCCCTGCTGCTGGGCCTGTTGTTCGTGATGTTCCAGGCGGTCTTCTCCTGGGCATCGGTGCCCGCCGACATGCTGGAAGGTTGGGTCACGGCGCTGGGCGAGGCGGTGACCAACACTTTGCCGCCCGGCATCATCCACGACTTCCTGCTGCAGGGCGTGGTCGGCGGCGTCGGCGCGGTGATCGTGTTCTTGCCGCAGATCCTGATCCTCTTCTTCTTCATCCTGATGCTGGAGGCGACCGGCTATATGGCCCGTGCCGCCTTCCTGATGGATGGCATCATGGCCAAGGTCGGCCTGTCGGGCCGGGCCTTCATCCCGCTGCTCTCCTCCTTCGCCTGCGCGGTGCCGGGGATCATGGCGACGCGCACGATCAGCGATCCCAAGGACCGGCTGACCACGATCCTGATCGCGCCGCTGATGACCTGTTCGGCGCGGCTGCCGGTCTATGGCCTGATTATCGCCGCCTTCATTCCGGCGCGCAGCGTCGGGCCGGGCATCGGCCTGCAGGGGCTGGTGCTGTTCCTGCTCTATGTCGCCGGCATCGTCGGTGCCATGCTGGCCGCCTGGGCACTGCGCCTGACCGTGGCCAAGGGCCGCAGCGGCGGGTTCCTGATGGAAATGCCGAAATATCAGTGGCCCCGGCCCCAGGATATCTTGATCGGCCTGTGGCAGCGCGGCGTCATCTTCCTCAAGCGCGCCGGCACCATCATCCTGGCCACCAATATCGTGCTGTGGGTGCTGGCCAGCTTCCCCCATGCGCCCGAGGGCGTGAAGCAGAGCGAATATTCGATCGCCGGGCGGATCGCGGGCGGCATCAACGTGCTGGTCGAGCCGATCGGCTTTAACCGCGACATTTCGCTCGCCCTGCTGCCCAGCATGGCGGCGCGCGAAGTCGCCGTGTCCGCCATCGCCACCGTCTATGCGATCGATGCCGAGGATGATGCAGAGGCGCTGGAACAAGGGCTGGGTGATCGGCTGGCCGGCCGTTGGAGCCTGGCTACCGCGCTCGCCTTCCTGGCCTGGTTCGTGTTCGCGCCGCAGTGCATTTCGACCATTGCCGTTACCCGGCGCGAGACCAATGGCTGGAAATGGCCGCTGTTCATGATCGGTTATCTGTTCGTGCTGGCCTATGCCGCGGCGGGCGTGACATATTGGGCGGCGGTCGCGATGGGACTCGGCTGATCCCAAGCCCCAGACATTTGGCCTAGCTTTGTTCTTTACCGCCAAGGCGAGGCTTCTATAACGGCGCCTTTAGTGCTTTCGGAGGAATCATGGCAGGCTCGGTCAACAAGGTCATTCTCATCGGGAATCTGGGGGCCGACCCGGAAGTGAAGAGCTTCCAGAATGGCGGCAAGATCTGCAACCTGCGGATCGCGACCTCGGAAAGCTGGAAGGACCGCATGTCGGGGGAGCGCAAGGAGCGCACCGAATGGCATAGCGTCGTCATCAATTCCGAAGGCCTGGTCGGCGTCGCCGAGCGCTTCCTGCGCAAGGGATCGAAGATCTACATCGAAGGCCAGCTGCGCACCCGCAAGTGGCAGGACAATAATGGCAATGACCGCTACACCACCGAGGTCGCCCTGTCCGGCCCCGGCGCGGTGCTGACCATGCTGGACGGTGCGCCGGGTGGCGGTGGCGGCCAGGGCGGCGGCTATGGCGGTGGTCGCTCGTCGGGCGGCGGCAACCAGGGCGTCAGCGACTGGGGCGCAAGCAGCGGCGGCTTTGGCGGCGGCGATTATGACGATTTCGGCGGCGGCAACAGCGGCGGCGGCTTTGGTGGCGGACGCTCTTCGGGCGGCGGCAACCAGGGTGGCGGCTTCGGCGGCGGACGCTCCTCGGGCGGCGGTCAGGGCGGCCCGAACTTCGACAACGACCTGGACGACGAAGTGCCGTTCTGATCGGTCCTTTCCACAGGGATTGACCTGACATGCATGTCCTGCTGACCGGATCGTCGGGCTGGCTGGGCCGTTTCCTGGCGCCGATGCTGCGCGCGGCGGGACATGCTGTGACCGGCCTGGACGTCGCGCCGGGCCGGGACACCGACATCATCGGGTCGGTCGCCGACCGGACGCTGGTCGACCGGATCTTTGCCGAGCGCGGCATCGAGGCGGTGATCCATGGCGGCGCGTTGCACAAGCCGGACATCGCCCGCTACACCGCCCAGGCCTTCATCGACGTCAATGTCACCGGCACGCGCAACCTGCTGGAGGCTGCGGTCGCGGCGGGACATGACCGCTTCGTCATGACATCCACCACGTCGCTGATGATCAGCCAGGCGGTGCGGGACGAGGCCGGCGACGCGGCGGTGTGGCTGGACGAGCAGAGCGGGCCGCTGGAGCCGCGCAACATCTATGGCGTGACCAAGCTGGCGGCCGAGGGGCTGTGCCGGGTGCAGCAACTGGAGTGCGGCATCGGCTGCACCATCTTGCGCACTGCCCGCTTCTTCCCGGAGGATGACGACACGGACGCCAGCCTGTCGGGGCAGAATCTGAAGGCCAATGAATTTCTCCATCGCCGGCTGACGGTCGAGGATGCGGCGCGGGCGCATCTGGTCGCGCTGGAACGGACGCCGCCGGCGCGCTGCGAAACCTATCTGGTTTCCGCGCCAACGCCGTTCGTTCGGGCGGAATCCGAGGAACTGAAACGCGATGCGGCAGCGGTGATCGCGCGCCATTTTCCCGAAGCTGCAGAGCTATATGCCCGGCGTGGCTGGCAACTGCCGGCGTCAATCGGCCGGGTCTATGACGCGGGGTTGGCGCAGCGCCAGATGGGGTTTCGCTGCGCGACGGACTTTGCCGCGATCCTGACGGCGCTGGCGAATGATGCGGCGATGCCGTTCATCCACGACGCCGATTATGTGTCGCCGGCGGTGCAAAGTTGACAGCGAAGCTGACAGTTTGAGCCCATTGTTGCGTTACTGATTTGAAAGCAGCCATTCCGATCATTCGTTACTTTTAATCACGAATGATGATCGATCCGCTGCATCAGTGTGAGTGGAGAGATGGATGTGACTCTCCGCTCGCATTATGCGATAATGATTTGCATGAGCAAGATTGAAGCTGCCATCGGTGTGCCAATCCGGCAGATAGTCCGCCCGCTGCAACTGGCAATCGGTGGCGCCATCACCCTGTCGGGCATCGGGATTTTGCTGGCACAGGCCGTCCGCCTGCTCTGACGGTCAGCAGGGGCGACCAGCGGCCACCCCTGCAGATCGAAGCTTAGTTGGCCAGTTCGGCCTTCGCGAAGTCGCGGATATGGGCGCCGATATCCTCGCGCTCCAGCGCCAGGGCGAGGTTCGCCTCGATATAGCCGGCCTTGGAGCCGCAGTCGAAACGGCGACCGTCGAAGGTGACACCGTGGAAGGGCTGCTTGCCGATCAGCGAGGCCATGGCATCGGTCAGCTGGATCTCGCCGCCCGCGCCCTTTTCCTGGGTTTCCAGGATCTTCATGACGTCGGGCTGCAGGATATAGCGGCCGGGCAGGATGAGGTTGGAGGGGGCCGTGCCGAGCTTGGGCTTTTCCACAAGGCCCTTCACTTCGGTCAGGGCGCCGTCGCGCGCGCCCGGATCGATCACGCCATAGCTGGGCGTCTGGTCCATCGGGATTTCGAGCGCACAGACCAGATTGCCGCCGACCTTTTCATAGGCCTCTACCATCTGCTTCATGCAGCCATTGCCGGGCGCGCCCTTCATGAACTCGTCGGGCAGGATGATGGCGAACGGTTCGTCGCCGACGATGTCGCGGGCACACCAGATGGCGTGGCCAAGGCCCAGCGGCTCCTGCTGGCGCAGGAACACTGCATCACCGGGCGCCAGGCGCGTCCCTTCGAGTGCCGACAGATCCTTGCCGCGCTCGCGCTGGGTGATCTCGCATTCGAAGGCGATGTCGAAATAATCCTCGATCGCGCCCTTGCCGCGTCCGGTGACGAAGATCATCTGCTCGATCCCCGCCTCGCGCGCTTCATCCACCGCATATTGGATCAGCGGACGATCGACCACGGGCAGCAATTCCTTGGGCACCGACTTGGTGGCGGGCAGGAAACGCGTGCCAAGACCGGCGACAGGAAAGACGGCTTTGCGAATCGGTTTGTTCGACATGGGACTCCGTTCTCGATGAGTGCCGGCTCGCTTGGGGGGATCGCGAACCGGGAGAAAAAGGTCAAGCGCTACGGCAACTTGTCTTTATGGGTCAGATCGTCAGAAGACGCTGTGCAACCTGTTCCAGCGCCGCAATTTCATTATCCAAATGCTCCAGGCTTACATATTGAGCATTGTTACGTAAGTCGCGGCACAGAAAGCCTTCAGGTGACGGCTGCTGAAAGCCGCCGATGATGAGGGTACGGAAACGGTCGATCCGCTGGAGATCGCGCTCGACCTCCGCAATTTCGGTCAGCCCGGCTGCGTTGCGCCGATCCCGCATGGCGACGGTCGTGCGCAATTCGGTCATCAGCTTGGTCATGGTCGGCCGCGTGCGGGCCCCCACGGTGCGGACGTCGCCCATGGTTTCCCGCAGTTCGGCCAGCCGCGCCTCCAGGCTCTGTTCCAGCATCGTCCAGGCGCAGACCAGCCGACCGATACCGCACAATAATGCCGCATCTTCCGGCGCATAGGCCGCAACCGGCTTCGTCACCTTGTCGTCCTGCGCCAATTCCGCGCTCACGCCCCGCATACTCCTCATGCCCCTGAATCTGCGCAGACCCGGCCGGAAAGGCCAGAGCAACGGGTCGCGCTCGCCCGCTAGCCGGGCACGGGCCAGCGGAATATGTGCTGAAACGTCGGCAAGCCGAACAAGTTGCGTTCAGCGGTGGCCGATCGGAAGGCGCCAGATCAGAAGTCGATGGCGATGCCCTTGCGCTCCCAGTCGCCATAGCGGACCGGGCTCAGCTCCTCGTCCAGCACCAGCTGCTGGTCGACCGGGTCAGGCTGGGGCACGGGCGGGCTCTTGGAGAGATGCTCGGGCGCCTTCACATGCGCTGGGCGCTTGCCGTTGAAATGTCCCATGTCGGGCCTTTCGATTGCGGAGCGCGCGCGGCAACCCCATATTCAGTGTCAGGCCCGCTATCTGGGCCGCAAAGGAGCGATGTGCAAGTGAGTGGTTTTCGCACGGTGATGCTGTTGTCGGCGCTGACGGCGCTGTTCATGGCACTGGGCTATACGCTGGGCGGCAGTGGCGGCGCGGTGATCGCCCTGCTGGTGGCGGCGGGGATGAACCTGTTCACCTTCTGGAATGCCGACAAGATCGTGCTGTCCATGCACAATGCGCGCGAGGTGGATGCCCAGAGCGCGCCCGAATTTTACGGCCTGGTCCAGGCGCTGAGCCAGCGCGCCGGCCTGCCGATGCCGCGCGTCTATGTGATCGACCAGGATGCGCCCAACGCCTTTGCCACTGGCCGCAACCCCGAAAATGCTGCCGTGGCGGCGACCACCGGCCTGCTCAACATGCTGACCCGCGACGAGGTGGCGGGCGTGATGGCGCATGAACTGGGCCATGTGAAGAATCGCGATACCCTGATCATGACGATGGTCGCGACCATCGCCGGCGCCATTTCGATGCTGGCCAATTTCGGGCTATTCTTCCGTGGCGGCGGCAATGAGGAAAATGGCCATGGCAACATGATCGCGACCTTGCTGGCGGTGATCGTGGCCCCCTTTGCCGCGATGATCGTCCAGATGGCGATCAGCCGCACCCGCGAATATGGCGCCGACCAGGCCGGGGCGGAGATCAGCGGCAATCCGCGCGCGCTCGCATCCGCCCTCGCCAAGATTTCCGGCCGGGCCGAGCTGATCCCCAACCCGGTGGCCGAGCGCAATCCCGCCGCTGCGCAGCTCTATATCGTGCCGGTGCATGTGAGCGAGTTGTTCTCGACCCATCCGGCGACCGAGAAACGCATCGCCGCGCTCGAGGAAATCGCGCAGGATATGGGGCAGAGCGGTAGCCCACCGTCCGTGAGTATGGTGAGGCAAGAACGAGCGACGCAGGCATCGGCCCTGTCGCCAGTGGCAGCGCCCAAGCGTCGGCGCAGTGCCCTCGATCCGCACGGGCGCTGATGCCGGTCGACGAGATTGGCGAGATCGCCTTCCGCGCTGCCGGGTTCGTGGCGCGCGAGGCGGCCGGCCTGGTTGTTGACATTGCCGTCGACTATATATTCTCACGCCATACGCCGCGCCTGTTTCACGCCATCGGCCGGCGGACGATCGCGATCGCCACGCTGGGCCGCAAACGCATCCCCTCTTCCTTGCGGGTGGTGCCAAAGGGGATGGCGCCGCGCCCGCGCCGGTCGGACTGGTTGGCGCTGTGGGTCGGCGTTACCACCAGCATCGGCCTGGTTGCGGCAGCGATCTACACGGCCGTCTGCTTCGTTTGAAGATGACCCCAAGGGCAAAAGCGCGTAGGGGCCGCTGATGTCCCGTCGTCCCAACGCCCGTTCCGGTGCCCCGCGCGCCGATGATGTCCCCGGCCTGCCCGCGCGCCGCGCGGCCCTGAAGCTGCTGGACGCCGTCTTGCGTCGGGGCGATCCGCTGGAAATCGCGCTGCATGGCGCGACCCAGGGGCTGGCCGACCGGGCCGACCGCGCACTGGTCCATGCCATCGTCGCCGAGACGCTGCGCCATTTGCCCGATCTCGACGCGCTGATCGACGGCGCAACCAAGCAGCCGCTGCCCGACGATGCCAAGGCCCGGATGGTGCTGCGCATCGCGCTGATCCAGGTGCTGGCGCTGGGCACCGCGCCCCATGCGGCGATCGCCACCGCACTGCCGCTGGTCGATGGCGGGCCGCGCAAGCTGGTCCATGGCGTGTTCGGCACCGTGACCCGCGCCGAGCCGAGCCTGCCCGTGCCGCCCACCCTGCCTGCCGACGTCGCCGAACGCTGGACCGGGCAATGGGGCGAGGCGATGCCGCTGGCCGCCGCCCATGCCTATGCCGTGCGCCCGCCGGTCGACATCAGCCTGCGCGATACGGCCGAGACCGGCAAATGGGTCGAGGCGCTGGGCGGCACCAGCTTTGCGCCCGGCCATGTCCGCCTGCCCGAGGGGGCGGTCGTGCCCGACCTGCCCGGTTTTGCCGAAGGCGCCTGGTGGGTGCAGGATCTGGCCGCCTCCTGCCCGGCCCGACTGCTCGGTGCGGGCGAAGGCCGGACCGTGCTGGACCTGTGCGCCGCGCCGGGCGGCAAGACGATGCAGTTGGCGGCCGCCGGCTGGACCGTGACCGCGGTCGACCAGTCGAAAAAGCGGCTGGAGCGGCTGAGCGAGAATCTGGTGCGTACCGGCCTGTCGGCCGATGTGGTGCAGGCGGATCTGCGGCAATGGGCGCCGGACGCGCCGGTCGATGCGCTGCTGCTCGACGCGCCCTGCACCGCCACCGGCATCTATCGCCGTCATCCCGACGTGCTGCACCGCATCGGCCCGCGCCAGATCGCGGAACTGGCCGAACTGCAGGGCGAACTGCTGGCCCGCGTCGCTGACTGGGTGAAGCCGGGCGGGACGCTGATCTACGCCACCTGCTCGCTGGAGCAAGCCGAGGGCGAGGCGCAGATGACCCATTTCCTGGCGGCGCGTCCCGATTTCCAGGTCCGGCCCGCGCAGGCTGGCGAACTGCCCACAGGCATGGCGCCCAGCGCCGACGGCTGGCTGCGCACCCTGCCCGACACGCTGGCGGAGCAGGGCGGCACGGACGGCTTTTTCGTTGCAAGGATCGTGCGCATCGGGAACTAAGGCTTAACCATGAGGGGCTTAAGGTGAGGCCCTTCGCTGGAAAGGCCCGCCTTGCGTCCGACCGAACCCCTGCCCCTGCATCATAGCTGGCCGCTCTACGACCTGCGCGAGCATCTCGCGCCGGTGGTGCTGGACCAGGATATTGCGGGGAATGAGGCGGCGCTGGCCGATCGGGGGCTGGGCCTGTGGCATTGCAATCTGGCCGACAACAGCATCAGCTGGACCCAGGGCGTCTATGACATATTCGGGCTGGAGCCGGGCAGCATCGTGCCCCGGCCATTGTCGGTGTCGCTCTATGCCCATGACAGCCGCGAGGCGATGGAGCGGTTGCGCGCCTATGCCATCCGCCACCAGCGCGGCTTCACCCTGGACGTCGATATCCGCCGCCCGGACGGCAGCGATTGCGCAATGCGGCTGATCGCCGCGCCGGTGCTGCTGGACGGCGAAACGGTGGCGCTGCACGGGGTCAAGCAATGGCTGCCCAAGGATGTCGGTGCGCCGGTCAGACTGGAACCCACGACCTTCTTCATCCCCTGATGCGACTCATCGCCGCGCCGCGCAAATCATGCGTTGCCCTCGCCCCAAGGGAGGGCTAATGCGAGCGGTCAAATGACCCATCCCATTCTCATCTCTCCGTCCATCCTGTCCGCCGATTTCGCACGGCTGGGCGAGGAAGTCCGCGCCATCGACGAAGCCGGTTGCGACTGGATCCATATCGACGTGATGGACGGCCATTTCGTGCCTAACATCACCATTGGTCCGGCCGTGGTGAAGGCGCTGCGCCCGCATACGAAGAAGCCGTTCGACGTGCATCTGATGATCTCGCCGGTGGACCAGTATCTCGACGCCTTTGCCCAGGCCGGCGCCGACATCATCACCGTCCATCCCGAGGCCGGCCCGCACATCCACCGCACCGTGCAGCATATCAAGTCGCTGGGCGTGCAGGCAGGCGTGGTGCTGAACCCCGGCACCCCGGCCAAGATGCTGGACTATCTGATCGACGATATCGACCTGATCCTGGTGATGAGCGTCAATCCCGGTTTCGGCGGCCAGAGCTTCATCGAGAATCAACTGCGCAAGATCGAGGCGTGCCGCAAGATGATCGAGAAGAGCGGCCGTGACATCCGCCTGCAGGTGGATGGCGGCATCGACATCAACACCGCGCCCAAGGCGATCGCGGCCGGCGCCGACGTGCTGGTCGCCGGCACCGCAACCTTCCGTGGCGGCCCGGCCGCCTATGCCGACAATATCAGGACGCTGCGGGGCGGGTGACGAACCAGCGGCGCCAGTCCTCCCCTGTCGCGGTCGACGCCGGTCATGAACCGGCCGACGACGGCATCGAACAGGGCAAGCGGCTCATCCGCGTCGCGGATGACAAGGGCCTGTCGCTGGCCGAGCGGATCGCCAATCATTTCTATCGGCTGAGCTGGAAGACGCCGCTGCACAGCCGGCGGCTGAAGGGCAAATATCCGCTCAAGCTGCTGGCGGTGCCGGACGATGTCGTGCCCGGCGACCCGCGCGCCGGCCAGGCGATCCGCGCCGGCTATTTCCTGTTCCGGGGCCAGAAGCTGGCGATCGACACGGTCGATTTCGGCAAATTGGCGGTCGGCCCGGCCTTCACCGACTATCTGCACAGTTTCCGCTGGCTGCGCGACCTGTCGACCGCCGCGACGCGCGAGCAGGGCGCGCCGGTGGCCGAGGCGCTGATGCGCAAATGGCTGGCGGCCCATGCCGAAACGCCGAGCGACCCGGCCTGGCGCGCCGACAATGCGGCCTGGCGCTTGCTGTTCTGGACCGCCCATGCGCCGCTGATCCTGTCGTCGAGCGACCTGGTCTATCGGTCGCTGGTGCTCAACTGCATCGCCCGCACCGCGCGCCATTTGGACCAGAGCGCGGACAAGGCCGCGCCAGGCCTGCCGCGCCTGGTCGCCTGGGGCGGGATCGTCGCGGCGTCGATGCTGATGCCCGGCGGCAATCCGCGCAAGCTGTTCGGCGAAGCCGGCCTGAAGCGCGCGATCGACAGCGCCTTCCATGCCGATGGCGGCATCATTTCCCGGTCGCCGCTGGCGCAGCTGGAAGGCGTGATGCTGCTGGCGATGGTGGTCGCGGTCTATGAGGTGCGACGCGAACAGGTGCCCGGCTTCCTGATCGACGGGCTGAGCCGCGCGGTGCCGGCCTTGCTGGGCCTGACCCATGGCGATGGGGGTCTGGGCAACTGGCAGGGCGCGGGCGCGGTCGACCCCGACATGGTCGAGGCGCTGGTGCAGGCCAGCCGGGTGCGGACCCGGCCGCTGCGCCAGGCGCGCGACTGGGGCTATCAGCGGATCAGCGCAGGCAATACGGTGGTGCAGATCGATGCGGCGCCGCCGCCGGTCGCGCGTCTGGCCGCCGCCGGCTGCGCCTCCACCGGCGCGATCGAGATCAGCGACGGGCGGCTGCGGCTGGTGATCAATTGCGGCGGCGCGGCGCTGGAAGGCGCCTATATCCCCCGCGACCTGGCCCAGGCGCTGCGCTCCACCGCGGCGCACAGCACGCTGGTGCTGGACGACAGCAATTCGACCGCGCTGATGCCCGACGGCACGCTGGGCAAGGGCGTGACCGAGGTCGAGCTGAACCGACAGGAGCTGGACAATGGCAGCCGGGTGGAGCTGAGCCATGACGGCTATGTCCGCCGCATGGGCTATGTCCACCGCCGCCTGCTGATGATGAGCGGCGACGGCAAGGAAGTGCGCGGCGAGGATATGCTGACCCCGGCGACGCGCGGCAAGAAGCCGGTCAAGCGGCCGGTGCAGCTGCGCTTTCATCTGGCGCCCGGCGTCGAACCGACCCTGACCGCCGACAGCCAGGGCGCGCTGCTGCGGATCGAGCTGGGCGCGCTGTGGCAGTTCCGGACCGGGGCCGGCGTGCTGAGCGTCGAGGACAGCCTGTGGGTCGATGGCGACGGCCGCCCCCACCCCACAAGACAGCTGGTGGTGACGAGCGAGGCGCTGCCGGGCGGCTCCAGTATCGGCTGGCTGTTCAAGCGGGTCGGCTGACCCGCATCGCACCGGCGCAATGTTGCACCATCGTGACAATGTCCGTTTTTTCCTATGAACAGCCCGGACAAGAGCGCATGCAAGAGGGGCGACCCGAGGCCCGTTTGCTACCAATCAACGACCTCGCTCTCAGGCCCGGCCACTTTCAGCGGCCGGGCCGCTAGAGCCTTTCACCGGACAGGCGACGGCTTGAGATAAGTGTCGAACCAGGCGACGGTGCGGGTCAGCGAGTCGAGCTGATTCTCCTTCTTCTGGAAGCCATGGCCCTCGGCCGGGTAGAAGATCGTTTCCACCACATTGCCCTTGGCCTTGAGGATGTCATGCACCTCCTGCGCCTGGCCGCGCGGCACGCGAATGTCGTTCTCGCCCTGGATGGTGAGCAGGGGCGCCTTCGCCGCGCGGATATAGGTGAGCGGCGAGGCCGCGTCATAGACCTGCGGATCGCTCTCCGGCGTGCCGAGCAGGCTGCGCTGATAAGCCTTCAGCTCCTCATCCTGGTCGCGATACATGGTGCGCCAGTTGATGATGCCGAACCACTGGACGGCGGCGGCGAACTCGTCCGGCGCCCGGCCGATCGCCATCAGGGTCATGAAACCGCCATAGCTGCCGCCGAAGATGCCGACCCGCTTGGCATCGACATAGCCGCTATCGACCAGGAAATGCTTGGCCGCGACCGTGTCCTTGAGGTCGGCACCGCCCAGATCCTTGACATTGCCGTCCTGGAACGCCTTGCCATAGCCGGTCGAGCCACGGAAATTGGGCTGGATCACGACATTGCCGCGGCTGGCAAAGGCGGTGGCGTAGCGGCTGTAGCCGTCCTGCGCCTGACCGGTGGGGCCGCCATGGGGCAGCACGATGGCGGGGTTGCTGCCGTTGCGCTTCAGATTGGCGGGCATGGTCACGATCGCGCTGATCAGCGTGCCGTCGAAGCTCTTGTAGGTGACGACATCCGACTTGGGCAGCGCGGCGGGCTGAAGGCTGGCGATGGCGAGTTGCGTCGCGGGACGCGCAGTGCCGGCCGCGAGGTCATAAAGATAGAGATTGGCCGGCGAGTCGGCGCCCGAATGATTGAGCATCAGCATGGTGCCATCGGGTGAGCGCGGCTCGCTGCCGACCAGATAATTGACGCCTGGCGGGATGGCGAGCGGGGTTTCGGCGCCACTCGCGAGGTCGAAGCGATAGAGGGTGCTGCGCGCGTCGGCGTTGATGCGGAAGATGAGCGCCCTGCCGTCGCGGGTGAAGCTGGCCGGCACCTGTTCCCAGGGCGTGGATTTGAGCCAGCGCCATTTGCCGGTGGCGGCTTCGAGCAGGCCGCCATGAATCTGGCCGCTGCCTTCATCGGTGGAGACGGCGATCCATTGGCCGTCCGCACTCGCATCGGTCGCGGCATAGACGGTGTCGGCCTTGCCGAGCAATTTCGCCGCCTTGCCGCTGGCGACGTCGATGCGCCAGATTTCGCTGACCTTGGAATCGATCCGCATGCGGTTGGCGATCAGCGCCTTGCCATCCGCGATCCAGGCGACCGGTGACCAGCTGAACTGCGGGTCGGCCTCCTGCGTCAGGTCGCGCACCCTGCCCGCCCCGTCCATCACCGCGACATTGGACTGGCCCTGGGTCTTGAGCTTGGTGACGAGCGCGACCAGCCCGCCGCTCGGCCCCACCAGCAGGTCGCTTTCGCGCCGGTCGGGGGTGTTGGTGAGATTCTCGACCACGCCGCCGTTCACCGGCACGCGATAGATGTCGCTATATTCATTGCCGCCGACATCCTGCTGGAACAGCAGGTAGCGGCCGTCGGCCGAAGCGGCGAGGCCGGTCTGGGCATCGTCTGACTGCGTCAGTTGCACCGGCCAGCTGCCGGCGGTGTCGGTGCGCCAGATATTGGTGCGGCCAGTAAGGTTGGTGGCGACGAAAATCTGTTTGCCGTCGGCGCTCCACGCCGCGCTCGACAGGCTGCGCGAGGCGCCGATGTCGGCGAGCGGCACGGCGCGGGCGTCGGGATTGATCGGCGAGGTCAGGCTCTTGGGATCGGTAACTGCCCGTTCCGGCGTCGGAATTTGCGCCAGCGCCGGGAAGGCGACGAGCAAGGGCAAGGCGGTGGCGGCGAGCAGATAGCGCATGTCAGATCCCCCAACTGTTATGCAATCACAATACAGTAGCGGCAAAAGCCCGCAAGATCGGGAAATTCCCTGCGCTTGAGGACTGTATTTTTGCGCCGCGCGCGACTAGAGGGCTGCGGCAAGCCTGAAGCGGCATCCCGAACAGCAGGAAGCATCCCCATGACCACCGACGTCACCATCAAGCGCGCCCTCCTTTCCGTATCGGACAAGACCGGCCTCATCGAACTGGGCCAGGCACTGGGCCAGCATGGCGTCGAACTGGTGTCGACCGGCGGCACCGCCAAGGCGCTGCGCGAGGCGGGCCTGGCCGTGAAGGATATTTCCGAGCTGACCGGCTTCCCCGAAATGATGGACGGCCGCGTCAAGACGCTGCACCCCAAGGTCCATGGCGGCCTGCTGGCGGTGCGGGGCAACCCCGAGCATGTCGCGTCGATGGACGAGCATGCAATCGGCGCGATCGACCTGGTGATCGTCAACCTCTATCCCTTTGCCGCGACCGTGGCCAAGGGCGCCGACCGCGAAGAGATCATCGAGAATATCGACATTGGTGGCCCGTCGATGGTCCGTTCCGCCGCGAAGAATCATGAGAGCGTGGCGATCGTCACCGATCCGGCCGACTATGCCCGCCTGATCGCCGAAATGGCGGAGAAGGGCGGCGCCACCAGCTATGATTTCCGCCGGATGCTGGCGGCCAAGGCCTATGCCGCCACCGCCGCCTATGATTCGATGATCGCCAGCTGGTTCGCCTTCGCCGACCAGGGCGTCGCCTTCCCCGAAAGCCTGTCGCTGTCGAGCAAGCTGAGCACCACGCTGCGCTATGGCGAGAATCCGCACCAGTCGGCCGCGCTCTATTTGCCCAACGGCCCGACCGCGAACGGCATCGCCCAGGCCAGGCAGATCCAGGGCAAGGAACTGAGCTACAACAACTATAACGACGCCGATGCGGCGCTGGAGCTGGTCAGCGAATTCCGCGACGGCCCGCCGACCGTCGTCATCGTGAAGCACGCCAATCCGTGTGGCGTCGCCACCGGCGAGACGCTGATCGAAGCCTATGAAGCCGCGCTCGCCTGCGACAGCGTATCGGCATTCGGCGGCATCATCGCCGTCAACCGCCCGCTCGACGGCCCGACCGCCGAGGCGATCAGCGGCATCTTCACCGAAGTCGTCGCCGCGCCCGACGCCGATGACGAAGCCAAGGCGATCTTTGCCAAGAAGAAGAATCTGCGCCTGCTGCTGACCGGCGAACTGCCCGATCCGGCCCGCCCCGGCCTGATGGTCAAGAGCATCGCCGGCGGCCTGCTGGTCCAGAGCCGCGACAATGGCAAGGTTGACCTGGACGCGCTGAAGGTCGTGACCAAGCGGGCGCCGACCGAGCAGGAGTTGAAGGATTGCCTGTTTGCCTGGACCGTGGCCAAGCATGTGAAGTCGAACGCGATCGTCTATGCCAAGGGCGGCAGCACCGCCGGCGTCGGCGCGGGTCAGATGAACCGTCTGGAATCGGCCCGCATCGCCGCCTGGAAGGCGAAGGACGCGGCCGAGAAGGCCGGCTGGAGCGAACCGCGCACCATCGGTTCGGCGGTCGCCTCCGACGCCTTCTTCCCCTTCGCCGACGGCCTGCTGGCGGCAGTGGAAGCCGGCGCGACGGCGGTGATCCAGCCGGGCGGCTCGATCCGTGACGAGGAAGTCATTGCCGCAGCAGATGAAGCGGGCCTGGCGATGGTCTTCACCGGCATGCGCCATTTCCGCCATTAAGGCTTGTTTCCCAACGCGCTAGATGGCGCGTCGGGACAATATCTCGATCAGGTTTATGCGGGTGCGAAACGATCCTGTTCGCACCCGCAAAATCGCAGAAAACTGCCATTTTTTGGCAATTGGCCTCTTTTCAATGTCACCGGGCAATCCTATTTAGGATGACGACCCCGCACCCATGTCAGGCGTTGGGCACGACATAAAAAAAGCATGTTCGACAGGAGAATAGGATGACCAAGAAGACGCTGGTGGCGATGGCCGCCACCCTGGCCCTTGCGCTGCCTGGCATGGCTATCGCCGGCAACAGCAGCAACGAAGTCGTCGTTGACGGCACCACCGGCCTCACCACCCGCACCATCGCCGTATCGGTCGCTGACCTGAACCTGGCCAGCAACAATGGCCTGCGCCGCGCCGATTATCGCATCAGCCGCGCGGCCAAGGAAGTGTGCGGCTGGGTCAATGGATCGATCCTGCCGGCGACCCCCGACTATCGCGACTGTGTCGGTAGCGCCCTGGACGGCGCACGCAGCGACCTCAACGTGCTGGCGCAGCGCCAGGGCTGATCTTCACCCATCCCGCAAGGGAAGCCTTCCCCGTCACGGGGACTGCAGGGGGCCGTTCCGCACATGCGGGGCGGCCCTTTCCTGTCGGCGGCTCATTCATGCTTACCGGCGATTAACCACTCCTTAGAGGATTTCCTTCACTCAGCGTGACACGAAGGACCATCCAGGGGACAAAATCGCATGTCGCGGATTGATCAGAACGTAGACGTTGCCATCATCGGTGCAGGACCCGCAGGCTTGACTGCCGCCTATCTACTGACAAAGCAGGGACTTAGCGTAACCGTGATCGAAAAGGATCCGGTCTATGTCGGCGGCATCAGCCGCACGGTCGAGCTGGATGGCTTCCGATTCGACATTGGCGGACATCGTTTCTTTTCCAAGTCTCAACAGGTTGTAGATCTGTGGAACGAAATCCTGCCGGACGACTTCATCCAGCGCCCGCGCATGAGCCGCATCTATTATGAGGGGAAATTCTACTCCTATCCCCTTCGCGCGTTCGAGGCGCTGTGGAATCTGGGTGTGTGGCGTTCGACTTTGTGCATGGCGAGTTTCGCCAAGGCCAGGCTGTTCCCGAACCGCAATGTCCGCTCCTTCCAGGACTGGACCGTCAACGCGTTCGGCCACAAGCTGTTCTCGATCTTCTTCAAGACCTATACCGAGAAGGTCTGGGGCATGCCGTGCGACGAGATGTCGGCCGACTGGGCGGCGCAGCGGATCAAGGGCCTGTCGCTCTGGGGCGCAGTGACGGACGGCCTCAAGCGCTCGCTCGGCCTCAACAAGAAGCCCAATGACGGCATGGCGACCAAGACGCTGCTCGAAACCTTCCGCTATCCGCGCCTTGGCCCCGGCATGATGTGGGAAGCCGCACGCGATCGGGTGATCGAGGGCGGCAACCGCGTGCTGATGGGCCACAGTTTCAAGCGTCTCGAAGAAGATCAGGCGACCGGACGCTGGCGTCTGGTGACCGAAGGACCGGACGGTGATGTGGTCATCAATGCCGCCCATGTCATCAGTTCCGCGCCGATGCGCGAACTGGCGGGCCGCATCCATCCGCTTCCCGCGACGCTGCCGGAGGCCATGGACCTCAAATATCGCGACTTCCTGACCGTCGCACTGATGGTGAAGGGCGAAGACATCTTCCCCGACAACTGGATCTACATCCATGATTCGAAGGTGCAGGTCGGCCGCATCCAGAATTTCCGCAGCTGGTCGCCGGAAATGGTTCCGGATCCCAGCCTGGCTTGCGTGGGCCTTGAATATTTCTGCTTCGAGGGGGATGGCCTGTGGGCATCCGCCGATGCCGACCTGATCGCGCTCGCCACCAAGGAAATGGCGACGCTGGGCCTGTGCGATCCCAAGGATGTGGTCGGCGGCGCGGTGGTGCGGCAGGAAAAGGCCTATCCGGTCTATGACGACGCCTACGCTGCCAATGTGCTGGCGATGCGCACCGAATTGGAAGAGCGCTATCCTACGCTCCACATGGTCGGCCGCAACGGCATGCACCGCTACAATAATCAGGACCACGCGATGATGACGGCGATGCTGACGGTGCGCAACATCATCGCCGGCGCGCGCGTTCATGACGTGTGGCAGGTCAATGAAGATGCCGAATATCATGAGGCGGGCGATGAAGGACAGGATGCCGATACCCAGGCCGCTCTGTCCAGCGTCCGCGCCGTGCCGGCACGGCTGAAGGCCGCCTGAGCCGATGCCAGGGCGAGCGGTCGCGATGGCGGGGCGGTTGGGACAACTGGCCGCCCGCCTGATGCTGGCGCGCTATCTGATCGTCAGCATCGTATCGCTTTGGGCTGACACCGCCTTGTTCCTGGCGCTGTCCCACTGGGTCATGCCGGCCAGCTGGGCCGCCTTTGTCGGCTATGCCGCGGGCATGGTGGTGCATTGGGTGTTGTCTGTGCGCTTCGTGTTCACAGACAGCGATCGACGCCCCAGCCATGTCCAGCGCGCCAGCTTCGTGCTCAGCGGGCTGATCGGCCTCGCCATCACCGTTGGCCTGGTTTCCGCGCTGGGAGCCATTGGCACGCCGCTTCTGCTGGCCAAGGGGGCCGTCGTCCTGGTGAGCTTCACCGCCGTCTATCTGGTGCGCAAATATGTCGTCTTCGCTCGCCGCTGACCCTGCCTTTCCCTTGCGCAAGCCCGGCCTGGCTACGCCGGGTTCCTGGCTGACACTGGCCGCCCTATGGGCGCTCTGCGCCGCAGTGATGCTGTTCCAGTTCCGCGCAGAAATCGCGCAGATGATGTTCATGGACACCGACGACGCGATGCGCCTGCAGCAGGTGCGCGACTGGATCGGCGGACAGAGCTGGTTCGACGTCAGCCAGCATCGCATCAATCCGCCAATCGGCGGGCCGATGCACTGGTCGCGACTGGTCGACCTGCCGATCGCGACGATCATCCTGCTGGCGCGGCCGTTGATCGGCCAGCATGCCGCCGAAATCCTGGCCTGCGCCACCGTCCCGCTGCTGACACTGGCGGCCCTGGTCGCTGCCCTGTTCCGCGCGGCCCGACTGATGACGACGGAGCGGCTGGCCCTATTGTCCGTGGCGCTGCTGCTGGTGACCCCGACCATCCTGATCCAGTTCACCCCGACCCGCATCGACCATCATGGCTGGCAGATTCTGATGGCGACGATCGCGCTGGGCGGCGCGCTCGATCCACGCCGGGTGCGAGGCGGCGCGCTGGCCGGACTGGCGCTCGCCATCTGGCTGCAGATTTCGACCGAAGGCCTGCCTTATGCCGCCCTGTTTGGTGGCTTGTTCGTCCTGCGTCATGCAATCGACATGACGGAAAGCCCACGCCTGACCTCTTTCGCTGCGATGCTGGGGATGGCCGCACTGGGCCTGCTGGTTGCCACCCATGGCGGTGGCGCGCTGGCACAGACCCAGTGCGATGCGCTGTCCGCTGTCTATGCGTGGCCGCTGGCGCTGTTCGCGCTCATCATCGTGGCTGGTTCCCGGCTATCGCAGGGCCGCACCTTCCTGCGCCGCCTGCTCATACCGGCGATCGGCGGGATGGCCGCGCTGGCTGCGTCATTGTGGATCGGTGCGGACTGCCTGACCGCCGGCCCATTTCACGAACTGACGCCGCTGGCCTATCAGCAATGGTATATGCGGGTGATGGAGGGCCGGCCGGTCTGGGAACAGACTCTGCCGCTGGCGGGCGTGAGTCTGTTGCCGGCGCTGGTGGGCCTTGCGGCCACCATTGCCGCTGCGTGGAATGCGCGCGACGGGCAGAGCCGGACCAACTGGTTGGTCATCGCGATCCTGCTATTTGGCGCAACCGGCGTCGCTGCGCTGGTATTACGCGCAATGAGCGTCGCCCATGTCTTCGCCCTGCCTGGCATTGCCTGGCTGCTTGCCACGCTGTTCCAGCGCATTCAAAAATTGGACGCGGCGGCGGCGCGTGTGCTGTTGTCGGTGCTGCTCGCGCTGCTGACGCCGGTCGGGACGGCATCAGCATGGGCCAGCCTGGCCGAAACAGCAGATCCGACGCTGCCGATCAAAAAGGAAAACTGCCGCACGCCGTCCGCGCTGGCACCGCTCGACGCGCTGCCACCATCCCTGCTGTTCGCTCCGCTCGACATCGGACCAGACATTCTGGTCCACACCCATCATTCGGTGATAGGCACCGGCCATCATCGCAACGTCATCGGCATCAATGCCGTAACCCACGCCTTCCTCGCATCCCCAGACGCCGCCCGCGCCGATGTGATGGCGGCGAAGGCGGGTCATGGCGCGGACTATCTGGTGATGTGCGCGCGGATGAACGAAATGCTGCTCTACGCCCAGAGCGCACCGAACGGGCTGGCAGCGCAGTTGTCGCGGGGAAGGATACCCGACTGGTTGCAGCCGCTGCCCACCAAGGGGCCGCTGCGCATCTACAAGGTCAAACGGGACTGAAGGCCAGGGCCACGCCGTTCATGCAGTAGCGCAGGCCCGTGGGCTTTGGCCCGTCGTCGAACACATGGCCCAGATGACCGCCGCAGCGGGCGCAATGGACTTCGGTCCGGGACACGCCGAGGCTGAAGTCGCGCGTCGTGCCGATGGCGCGGGGCAAGGGCGCATAGAAGCTGGGCCAGCCGGTGCCACTGTCGAACTTGGTCTTCGAACTGAACAGATTCTGCGCGCAGCCGGCACAGGTGAAGGTGCCGGCGCGATGTTCGCGGTTGAGCGGGCTGCTGTCGGGAAATTCGGTCGCGCCCTGGCGCAGCACCTTATAGGCCCAGGGGCTGAGCCTGCTGCGCCATTGGGCATCAGTCAGGCGATAGGGATAGGCGGCTTCCGCCGCGTCGGGGCGGAATTGCCACAGGGCCAGTGCAGAGGCGCCGGTCGCGACGCCATAGAGAAAATGCCGCCGGTTCATTATCCCTCCCTAGCCTGTTCAGCCTGTCGAGCTCCTGAACAACTGCTTCCACCAGCGGCCACCCGATTTGAGCACATGGCGGCGGAACAGCAGCACGCCGATGCGGATGATGAGGGCCACCCAGATGCCCTGCCACAGGATCGCCACCAGATGCGGCCAGAGCGCCGCATCCTGCGCCGCCCGCGCGATCATCGCGAAGGGGGACGAGAAGGGAAAGACCACCGACGCCACTTCCAGCGGCGATCCCATATGGTCGACCGTGTAGGAGACGAAGAAGAAGATCATCATCTGGCCCATGGTGATCGGCATGTTGAGCGTCTGCACCTCGCGCACGGTCGCCGCCTGCGCGCCGATGCCCAGGAACAGCGAGCCGAGCAAAGTATAGGCCATGGCGAAATAGAGGATGCCGAGCGCGATGAAGGCAGGCCAGCCCACCGCCGGATCGGGCAGGACCGTGCCGGGCGCCTTCAACGCCATGAAGATGGTGAAGGCGGTGGCGCCCCAGAAGGCGATGCCGACGAAGCTCATCCCCAGCATGGCGATCAGCTTGCCGAGGAAGATGGCGTCCACCGGTACGGCGGCGGCCAATATCTCAATGATCTTGTTCGTCTTTTCCTCGACCAGATTGGACAGAATCATGCCCGCCAGCAAAATGGTGAGGAAGAAGATGACGATCTGGCCGGTGCGGCCGATCAGCAGGCGAGCCTGCGACTGGGCACCGAGACTGGTCGCCACTTCCTGCCGCTCGACCTTGACCATGTGCAGCACCTTTTCAGCCTGCGCCGCGCTGGCGATCAGGCTGAGATCGCCCTGCAACCGGTCCAGATCCTCCGGCTTGCCGGTCAGGACCGGGCGGGAGACCGTGCCCGACAGGATGGCGACGACGTCGGAATCCGGCCGGGCCAGCTGGGTGCGCGGCGGGGTACCGAGCGGCACGGCGTGGAGGCGCGGCAGCGCCTGCGGCCCCATGCGTTCGGTCAGGCGCGCATGCGCCCGTTCGAGCGCGCCGACATCGGCCGGCGCCATGGCAATGCCCACGACCGGGCGCAGGTCGGTGCTGGAAATCTTCTGGGTGAAACCGGCGAAGACCATGCCGATGACGATCGGCACCAAAGGCCCGATCAGGAACAGGATGAAGGTGCGTGACAGGACGACGGCGGTGAAATCCCGCCGGGCGATCACGCTGGCTGCGCGCAGCAATTCCTTCATGCCCCGGCCTCCTGCGTGGCGTCATCGCGCATCTGGCGCGCAGCAGCCTCCCCCGCGATCGCGACGAAGGCATCATGCAGGCCCGGCCGTTCGATCGACAGGCTTTCGATGCCGGCCTGACCGTCGAGCAGGGCGCGCAGCAGCGGTTCGATGCCGTCATCGGGCAGCGCGAAATGCCAGGCGCCATCCTGTGCCAGCGTGTCGGTCGGCAAGGCGCGGCGCCAGGCACCGTCGCTCAGCCGCGTGCGCAATGTCACCTGGGGCGGCAGCCGATCGCGCGCGTCACTGACCGATCCTTCGAACCGGATGCGGCCGCCAGCGACGATGGCGATGCGTTCGCACAATCGCTCGGCATGGGCGATGACATGGGTGGAAAAGAGGATGGTGACACCCTTGCGCGCCTGATCGCGGATCAGCGCCTCCAGCTTTTCCTGATTCATCGCATCGAGGCCGGAGAAGGGCTCGTCGAGGACGATGAGACGCGGTTCATGGACAATGGTGCCGAACAATTGCACCGTCTGGGCCATGCCCTTGGAGAGCTGGCGGATCGGCTTTTCGACCGAGGCGCCCATGCCATAATCCTGGAGCATGGCCCGCGCCCGTTCGCGCCCGACATGGAGCGGCAGGCCGCGCAGCGCGCCCATGAAGGCGATCGCCTCATAGGCCTTCATCGACGGGTAGAGGCCGCGCTCCTCGGGCAGATAGCCGACCTGCTTGGCCATGCGCAGCGGCGCGCCATCGCCCAGCAGGGTGCGATGGCCCTCGTCAGGGTCGATGATGCCGAGCAGGGTGCGCAGCAAGGTGGTCTTGCCCGCGCCGTTCGGCCCCAAAATGCCATAGATGGTGCCGGCAGGCACGGCGATGTCGACGCCATCCACCGCGCGAAAATCGCCGAACGCCTTGACAAGAGCATGGCCTTCGACGGCATAGGGGGCGGCAGGAGCCGGAGTGTCACCGATCATCCGCCCCTGATAATCCCGGACCATGCCAGTGCAAAACGAAACATTGGAGCAGCGCCTGAAAGCGCAGGCCGCGCAGTTGGGCTTTGCCGCCTGTGCGATCGCGCGCGCCGACGCCGCGCCGCGCACGGCCGAGCGGCTGCGCCAATGGCTGGAGGCCGGCCATCATGGCGACATGCTGTGGATGGAGGAGCGGGCCGAGCAGCGCGGATCGCCCACGGGCCTGTGGCCGCAGGCGCGGAGCGTCATCATGCTGGGGATGAGCTATGCCCCCGGCCGTGATCCTCTGGCGCTGGCCGAGGTCGGCGATCGGGGCCGCATTTCCGTCTATGCGCAGGGCCGCGACTATCATGATGTGGTCAAGAAGGCGCTGAAGGCGCTGGCCCGCTGGCTGGTCGATCAGCAGCCGACCGCGCTCAAGGTGTTCGTCGATACCGCACCCGTGATGGAAAAGCCGCTGGCGCAGGGCGCAGGGCTGGGCTGGCAGGGCAAGCACAGCAATCTGGTGAGCCGCCAGCATGGCAGCTGGCTGTTCCTGGGCGCCATCTATACCGAGATCGCGCTGGAGCCCGATGCGCCGGAGGTGGACCATTGCGGCAGTTGCACCGCCTGCCTGTCATCCTGCCCGACCGACGCCTTTCCCGCGCCCTATATCGTCGATGCGCGGCGCTGCATCTCGTACCTGACGATCGAGCATAAGGGGCCGATCCCGGAGGAGTTCCGGGCACGGATGGGCAACCGCATCTATGGCTGCGACGATTGCCTGGCGGCCTGCCCCTGGAACAAGTTCGCGCAGGGGGCAGCGGCCAACCGGGCCTTTATCGGCCGGGCCGAGCTGGCGGCGCCGGCGCTGGGCGATCTGCTGGACCTCGACGATGCGGGGTTTCGCGAGATTTTCTCCGGATCGCCGATCAAGCGGATCGGGCGCGACCGGATGGTGCGCAATGCGGCGATCGCGGCAGGCAATAGCGGCGACCTGGGGCTGGTCGACCGGCTGCGGCCGCTGACCTCCGATCCCGATCCGGTGGTGGCGGAAGCGGCCGAATGGGCGCTAGGCCAGTTGCTCAGCGCTGCTGGAGCGTAGCCGCACAGGAGGCGTGATCGACATCGGTGCCGGCGGGCGTGCGGGCATCGACATGGGTCACCACCGGCTCCTTCCCCTTGCCGGGCGAATAGAGATAGGCGTCGAGCACGCAGCGACCGTTGGCAAATTGCAGCTTGCGCACGGTCGTTTCGCGAATGTCGAGGCGCGGCGTGCCGAACATCTGGGTCAGGCGCTTGGCGTCCATGCCCATCAGCGGTCCGGTCTTGGTGAAGGCGCTGGCCGGCGGGCCGGCGGGCGGCGGGGTGTAGCTGGTGGCAGGCGGCACAACGCCGCCACAGGCCGCGAGCGGCAGCGACAGGAGCGCGGCGAGCGCGAAACGGGGCGACATCAGACCGGCTTCCTCTTGGACCCTAGCAACATGTGGACCGCCATAGCCGCGCTCCAGATCGGCGCAAGCAGGTTGACCAGGGGAATGAGGAAGAGAAGCGCCGAAACGAGGCCCATGAGCCACCGGTTGCCACGGCCGATCGGCGGCAGGCCGGGATGGCGCGGCTCGACCATGTCGGCAAGGTCGCGGCCGAGCAGATAGGCGTTCACCGCCAGGAACAGCCCGATCGTGCCGATCCCCGTTACCAGCAGCAGCACATAGCCGGGCAGCGCCAGCAGGTTCCAGCCGAGCGTACGGCCGACCGATCGCAGCGCATAATGGAGGCTGCGCGCATAGCCGACCGGCCGGCCCACAGCCTGTGGATAAATATCGCGCTCCACCGCTTCGATCACATCATCGGCGAACAGGCCCATGACCAGCATGGCGATGGTGCGGAACAGCAGCCAACTGGCCGCGATCATGGCAAGGCCGGTCGCTGCCGCCTCCGCCATGCCGCCCCAGCCATCCCCCTCGCCCCAGCCGAAATGCAGGCGCATGGCGTGAAAGGCCGCCCATAGCCCGACGCCCAACAAAGCGAAGAGCAACAGGGTCAGCGCCAGCGTCTTGACCAGCAGCCGGCGCGCGGCGGCATGGAAGATCAGGGGGAAGGCGCGCAGCGCCGCGGTGATGATCATGGCCCGATATCCTGCGCCCCGGCGGCTCCGTCAATCAGCAGCGTTGCGTGGCGGGGCGCGGCCCGGTAGAGACGGCCCAATTTACCGCTATTTTCCCATCATCTTTCACAGGAGCCCGCGTGACTTCTTCCCCCACGCTTGACGTTGTCGCGATCGGCAATGCCATTGTCGACGTTCTGGCCCGCAGCGACGACGCCTTTCTGGCGCAGCATGCGCTGACCAAGGGCGGCATGCAGCTGATCGACGCCGAAATGGCCGAGACCCTTTATGCCGACATGCCCCAGGCCAAGGAAATCAGCGGCGGTTCGGCCGCCAACACGCTGGCCGGCCTCGCCGCGCTGGGCGCCAAGTGCGGCTTCATCGGCCAGGTCAATGACGACCAGCTGGGCGCGGTCTTCGCCCATGACGTGCGCGCGCTGGGCATCAAGTTCGACACGCCCGTGATGCAGGGCGACATCCCGACCGCCCGCTGCCTGATCCTGGTGACGCCGGATGCGCAGCGCACCATGAACACCTTCCTGGGCGCCTCGCAGTTCTTGCCCGAAGCGGCGCTGGACCTGGAACTGATCCAGTCGGCCCGCATCCTGTATCTGGAAGGCTATCTGTGGGATCCCGAGCAGCCGCGTGCCGCGATGCGCGCCGCGATCGACGCCGCCCGCAATGCCGGTCGCAAGGTCGCCTTCACCCTGTCCGACAATTTCGTGATCGACCGCCATCGCGCCGACTTCATCGACCTGATCGAACAGGGGCTGATCGACATCCTCTTCTCGAACGAGGGCGAGATCCAGTCGCTGGCGCAGGTCGATGATTTCGACAAGGCGCTGGCCCGCTTCGCCGACAAGGTGCCGGTGCTGGTGTCGACCCGCAGCGAAAAGGGCGCGGTCGCCATCGTCGATGGCGTGCGTCACGAGGCGCCGGCTGCGCCCGTCAGCCAGATCATCGACACCACCGGTGCGGGCGACCTGTTCGCCGCCGGCTATCTGGCCGCGCATCTGGAAGAGCGTAGCGTCGAGGATTGCCTGGCGCTGGGCGCTGCGGCGGCCGCCGAAGTCATTTCGCACTGGGGCGCGCGTCCCGAGGAAGATCTGACCCTGATCCGCGCCAAGCTGTTCGCCTGATCGCGACAGACACTGACAAAAAAGCCCGCCTCTCCGGTCGAGAGGCGGGCTTTTTATTGGGTGGATCAGGCCGGGGCCTTCTGCTTGCGGAACAGGGCGCGGTCGTCCGGGCCGAAGCCCCAGCGCCAGATGACGAAGCCATAGGCGCCCAGGATCGCCCAGACGCCGACCGCCAGCTCGACCCATTCAAAGCGCGCCGGCAGGGCGACAAACGCCGCACCAACGATGCAGGCGACGCCCGAGGCGCTGAGCAGGGGCCAGCGCCAGGCATTGACGCGGGCGTGAAGCAGGCTGGAGAGCAGGCGCGCCTTGACGAAGGCGCCGGCGCCGAGCGCGATGCACAGGCCCAGAGCGGGCGCGGCGGCCAGTTCCTGCGGCGTGAGGCCGAACCGCTTGCCGAGCAGGATCAGGCCGAAGCTGAGCGCCGCCTGCAGCGCGATCATGCTGAGCGAGATCATCAGGTTGCGATGGCGGGCGATATAGACCAGCGCGGATTCGCTGACCACGGCGGTCGCGGCGACCACTTCGGCCAGCAGCAGGAAGGCGAGCGCGCCGGTGCCGCCGACGAAATGCGGACCAACCAGGCCCATGACGGCCTCGCCCGGAATGCCGAGCGCCAGCGCGATGCCGGCCTGCGCCGCGATGATCCAGAAGCCGACCTGGCTGACCTGGCGCGCGATCGCCGCCAGATTGCCCTCGGCAAGGTTGCGGGTGATGACCGGGCCAAGGATCGGGTCGAAGCTGGTCTTCAATTTCTGCGGCAGCGAGGCGACCTGCTGCGCGACATAGTAGATGCCGACAATCGCCGGGCTGACGAACAGGCCCAGGATCGCCATGTCGAGCCGGCGCGAGCCCCATTCGACGCCGTCCGCGGCCGCGAGCGGCAGGTTGCGGCGGGCAAGCCGCCAGAGCCGTCCGGCATCGGGACGCCAGCCATGCGGCCGGCCATAATGGCGCCACATCGGGATGATCGAGGCGATCATCGCCGCCACCATCGACACGACATAGGAGAGGATCAGGCCGTCGCGCAGCGAATAATAAGCGAAACCGAAGGCGCCGATGCTGATCGCCCAGGGTTCGATGATCGAGCGCGCGCGGACCGTGGCGCCGATGTCGAAGCGATAGGCGCAGGCGGCAAGCGCAACGTCGGAGGTGGCAACCGCGATGACGATCAGCGCCAGCAACCGGTCGAGCCCGTTGATGCCGCTATTGGGGAACATCGCCTGGGGGAAGGCGATCAACAGGCCGGCCCCCAGCAGCGATGCGATCAGCGTCACCACCATCGCGTCGGTCACGACATGGCTGTGCGGCCGTTCGGTCTGGGCGAGCGCACCGGCAAGGCCCCGCTTCAACCCGAGCGTCGCGATCTGGGCGACGAACTCCACCACCAGCACGGCATAGGCGAAGCGTCCCAACGCGTCAGCGCCATACCAGCGGCCGGCGATGAACAGGAAAGGGAGGCGCGCAGCCAGGCGCAGCAGGAAGCCGAAGACATTGGTCCGTCCGCCCTTGGCCAGGGCGGCGATGTCATCCTTCTGTTCGGCAGGGGTCGCCTGCGCGGTCACAGGACCCTGGTCCCCCTCGATTGTCATGCTCATGTCTATAGGCGATCTATTGTGTCGCGGCGATGCTTATTCGGGTCGCAGCGGGCGCGCCAGCAGCGCGCCGATGACCTGTGCCAGCGGTGCGGCGTCGCCGAGCAGGGCACAGACGGCTTCCACCACTGGCATTTCGACGCCCGCCGCGCGGGCCGCAGCGCGCAGCACCGGCGCGGTGTGCGCCCCTTCGGCCACGGTGCGACGGTTGGAGAGGAGGTCGGCCGCGCTCTGCCCCTCGCCCAGCCCCTTGCCGAGCGAGAAGTTGCGCGAATTGGTGGAGGAACAGGTGAGGACAAGGTCACCCAAGCCCGACAGGCCGCCCAGCGTTTCGGCACGGGCGCCGCGCGCCAGGCCGAAGCGGGTCATTTCGGCAAAACCCCGGCTGATCAGCGATGCGCGCGCATTGAGGCCAAGGCCGGCACCTTCCGACACGCCGCAGGCGATGGCGAGCACATTCTTGACCGCGCCGCCGATTTCCGCGCCGACGACATCGTCCGACAAATAGGGGCGGAAGGTTGGGCGGGCGATGCGCGCCGCCAGCTTTTCGGCCAGCGCCGGATCGGCGCAGGCGAAGGTGACGGCAGTCGGCAGCCCCTTGGCGACTTCATGGGCGAAGGTGGGGCCAGAGAGGACGGCGATCGGCGAGCTTGGCTGCGCCTGCGCCGCAACTTCCGACATCAACAGGCCGGTGCCCGCCTCTATCCCCTTGGAACAGAGAACCAGCGGCACGCCGGCCGGCGCCTGCGCGACGACGCTGCGCAGATGCTGGGCCGGGCTGACCACCAGGATCAGGTCGCGATCAGCCAGGTCCGACAGGACGCCGGTCGCCCGGATCGAGGGCGAAAGCGGCAGGCCGGGCAGATAGAGCGGATTTTCATGGGCGCCGTTGATCGCATCGACCACATCGGCTTCCAGCGCCCAGAGGCGCACATCCTGCCCGTCGGCCGCCAGCAACTGCGCCAGCGCGGTGCCCCAGGCGCCTGCTCCGATGACTCCCGCCTTCATGCCTTCACTCCTGCTCCACGCGCCTTTTCCGCCGTCGGATCGAGCGGCCAGCGCGGCCGGGCGGGGATGGTGAGATCGTCGGTCATGCCGGCCGCATAGCGCTCCGCGCCGGCCCAGGCGATCATCGCCGCATTGTCGGTGCAGAGCCACAAGGGCGGCGCGACGAAGGGCAGGCCATGGTCCCCGGCCAGAGCAGTGAGCGCACCGCGCACCGACTGGTTGGCGGCGACGCCGCCAGCCACGACCAGCGCGGTCACGCCTTCACTGGCGGCGAGCGCGCGGCGAGTGCGATCGAGCAGGCAGTCGATCACCGCCTGCTGGAAGCTCGCGGCGATATCCTCGACCGCATATTGGCCCGACTGGGCGGCGCGCATCACCGCGCTCTTGAGGCCGGCGAAGGAGAAATGGGGTTCGTCAGTGCCGACCAGCGGGCGCGGCAGCGGCACGGCGCGGGGATTGCCCTGCGCCGCCGCCTTTTCCACCGCCGGGCCGCCGGGGAAGCCGAGGCCGAGCAGCTTGGCGGTCTTGTCGAAGGCTTCGCCTGCGGCATCGTCGATCGTGGTGGCAAGGCGGCGATACTGGCCGACGCCCTCCACCCTGAGCAGCTGGCAATGGCCGCCCGACACCAGCAGCAGCAGATAGGGGAATTGGAGATTCTGGTCGGCGAGGCGCGGCGAGAGCGCATGCCCCTCCAGATGGTTGACTGCGACCAGTGGCTTGCCGGCGGCATGGGCGAGCGCCTTGCCGGTGACGAGGCCGACCATCACGCCGCCGATCAGGCCGGGGCCGGCGGTGGCGGCGATGACATCGACATCGGCCAAAGTCATCTTTGCGTCGGCCAGGGCCGCTTCGACCAGCGGGGCCAAAGCCTCGACATGGGCGCGGGCCGCGATTTCGGGCACGACGCCGCCATAGGGGCGGTGCGCGTCTTCCTGCGTGGCGAGGCGATGGGCCAATATCTGCCCGTCGGCCGTCACCAGCGCCGCCGCGGTTTCGTCGCAGCTTGATTCCAGGCCGAGGATAATGGTCATTGCCGCTTCCATCTAGTGCCCGTGGCCATTAGAGCAAGCCGCTTATGAAAAGACCCGAACGACCGTTGCGCCTTGGCACCAGGGGATCGCCGCTTGCGCTGGCCCAGGCCCATATGACCGCGCAGGCGCTGCGCGACGCCCATGGCTGGGACCAGGACGCCATCACCACCGTCATCGTCCAGACCAGCGGCGACCGGATTCAGGACCGGGCGCTGGCTGAAATCGGCGGAAAAGCCTTGTGGACCAAGGAGCTGGACCGGGCGCTGGCGGAGGGCGAGATCGATTGCGCCGTCCATAGCATGAAGGATGTCGAGACCATCCGGCCCGATGCGATCCGGATCGCCGCGATGCTGCCGCGCGCCGATGTGCGCGACCGGCTGGTCGGCGTGGAAAATTTTGCCGCGCTGCCGCCGCAACCGATCGTCGGCACCAGTTCGCCGCGCCGTGCCGCGCAGGTGAAGCGGCTGCGCCCCGATGCGCAGATCATCCTGTTCCGCGGCAATGTCGCCACGCGGCTGGCCAAGCTGGAGGCGGGCGAGGCCCATGCGACGTTGCTCGCGGCTGCCGGGCTCGACCGGCTGGGGCAGGCAGACATTGGCGCCACGGTCGAGATCGACACCATGTTGCCGGCGCCGTCGCAGGGGGCGGTCGGCATCGAGACGCTGGCCGGCAATGACGCCATGCTGGGCTGGCTGGCGGCGATCAACCATCGCGACACATTCGATTGCGTGATGGCCGAGCGCGCGGTGCTGCGGGGTCTGGGCGGCACATGCCATTCGCCGATCGCCGCGCTGGCGCTGCTGGAAGGCGGTCAGATTCATCTGCGCGCCGAGATCATCAGCCCGGAAGGGGATGAGACGGTTCGGGACGAGGCGCGGCTGGCGCGCGGCGATTTCGACGCGGCCGAGGCGATCGGCCGGGGCCTGCTGGAACGGGCGAGCCCGGCGCTGCGCAGCCTGTTCGAGGGGTGAGACCACTCATCATCCTGCGGCCCGCGCCCGGCGCCGGCAGGACGGCGGACAAGGCGATGGCCATGGGGCTGGCGGTGCGGCTGTGCCCGCTGTTCGCGGCCGAGGCGCTGGCCTGGACACCGCCGCCCGCCGGGGATTTTGACGCGCTGCTGGTGACGAGCGCGCAGACGGTGCGATTCGGCGGGGCCGCGCTTCGGGCCTATCGCACCTTGCCGACCTATGCCGTGGGCGCGGCGACCGCCGGGGCGCTGCGGACGGCGGGATTTGCCGATCCGGTCGCCGGGGATGGCGATGCCAGCGCGATCGCGGCGCGGATCGCGGCCGACGGGCACCGAGCGCTGTTGCATCTGTCGGGCGAGGCGGTGGCGCCAATGGACGCCGGACCGCTGCGGGTGACGCGCGTCCCGGTCTATCGGATGATGCCCCTGGCCTGCGATCCGCTGGAGCTGAGCGGCGGCGTGCTGCTGGTTCATTCTGCGGCGGCCGGCGCCCGGCTGGCGGAGATATTAGCCGAAAATCAGCGCGCAACGAGCGACGTCGTGGCGATAAGTCCGGCCGCGCTTGCCGCCTGCGGCAGCGGATGGGGCAGCGCGCAGGCCGCCGACGCACCCAATGATGCGGCGGTACTGGCCCTCGCCCGTCGATTGTGCGAATGAAACCGCGGTCGCAAACGAGAGAGACTTGATGAACGAGCAGGAGAGTGTGGAAATTCAGCAGGAAACGCCGCCGCCCGCGCGCCGACGCACATCCTGGCTGACGCCCGTGCTGCTGCTGTTCGCGTTTCTGATCGGCATCGGCGTCACCATCTGGGCGATGCCGCAAATCGAACGGCGCTGGGGCCAGGACGAGGCGGCGGCGCCCGCCCTGCCTGCGCCGCTGCTGGGCAGCAACGCCATCCCGTCGGGCCGTCCGCTGACGGCGGATGCCGCGCAGATGCTCGACGCCCGCGTGATCCAGCTGGAGGAGCGGCTCAACCGCATCACTGTCGAGGCGCAGGCCGCGTCGGGCAATGCCGCGCGCGCCGAAGGGCTGCTGGTCGCCTTTGCCGCCCGCCGCGCGCTCGATACCGGCGCCCCGCTCGGCTATGTCGAGGGGCAGTTGCGGCTGCGCTTCGGCCAGGCCCAGCCCCGCGCCGTTGCCACCATCATCAACGCCGCGCGCGAGCCGGTAACGCTGGCCGACCTGCGCGCCGGCCTTGTCGATGTCGCCGATCGCGTCACGTCGCCGCCGGCCGATGCCAGCTGGTGGGACAGTTTCGAGCATGAGGCGCGCGAACTGATCATCATCCGCAAATCCTCCACCCCCTCGCCCCGCCCGCAAATGGCGATGCAGCGAGCGCTGCGCTATATCGACGCCAGCCGCGTCGGCGCCGCACTGGCCGAGGTGGAGCGCATGCCCGATCGCGCTGCGGCCGATCGCTGGATGCAATATGCCCGCCGCTATCTGGAGGCGCGCCGGGCGCTCGACCTGATCGAGACAGCCGCCATATTGGAGCCGCGCCAGCTGCGCACGACCGAGGGCGCCAGCGTCGCCCAAACATCGCCCCTCGCCCCCTGACCCGCTTTTCCTGAGACATACCGTTCATCGCTTGCGATGAAACCCATGGACTCACCCTGCGTTTGTCACGAGAATGTCACCTTTTCCGCCCGGTTCAGGACAGAGTCTCTCGTGCCACCCTATGCCGATGCCATTGCCAGCTTCTGGAAGGGCCGCCTTGCCAGCGGTCCGCGCGCATCCGCGCGCCCGTCGCTGTCGCATCTGCTGGGCAATGCGTCGGTGCCGTTCGACATCAACCGCACCAAGGCGCAGGCAGAGACGCTGAGCCGCGCGATTCGCGGTGACGGACGGCATATATTGCTGGTGCCGGGGCTGATGGCATCGGAACATCGGATGGAGCCGCTGCGCGCGATCCTGAACGCGGCGGGCTATCAGGCGCATGGCTGGGACATGGGCCGCAATTTCGGCCCGCGCGCCGATACGCTGGAGAAGATCGACGCCCGCGTCGATGCGATCCGCCGGACAAGCGGCAAGCCGGTGACTTTGGTCGGCTGGAGCCTGGGCGGCCTTTATGCCCGCGAATATGCCAAGTTCGCGCGGTCCAAGGTTGGCGGCGTGGTGACGATGGGCACGCCCTTTTCCGGCGACCCGCGCGCCAACCATGCCTGGCGCCTCTATCAACTGGTGTCGGGCTTCCCGGTCGACACCCCGCCCTTCCCCTGCACTCGCGAGGAGAAGCCGCCGGTGCCGACCGTGGCGCTCTGGTCGCCGCGCGACGGCGTGATCCTGCCCGAATGCGCCCGAGGCCGCGCCGGCGAGCGCGACCGCGCGATCGAGGTCGATTGCACCCATATGGGCTTCGCCGCCGCGCCGGAGGGGATTTTGGCTGTCGGCAAGGCGCTGGAGATGATGGCCGCCTGAGCGGTCAGTAACGGACTGGTTCGCCCTCCACCGTCAGCAGGCTGGGATCGGTCAGCCGCACATGGGTTTGGTAATAATATTTTTCGGTCGGCCGGCCATCCGCCAGAAAATGAATTTTCACCCGCTTCGCTTCGCCACGGACCGCGATGGTCTTGCCCGTCAGATATTGATCGAGTTCCGCGCCGAAACGCTGTGCCAGTGCGTCGGCCATGGCGCCGGGAATGGCGATCGTCAGGTTGCGGGGATCGCGATAATCCTGTTGAGAATTAAGATAGAACCAGCCACCCTGGCGCCCGGTGGCGCGGACGGGCAGCTCGAACACCCCCTTCACCCCATCGGGGGCGACAGCCGCGGCATTCATCACCGCCTGTTCGGGAAAGATATTATAGGAAGCAGACGGCGCTGCGGCTCCCATGAGCAGCAGGCCGGACGACAGGATGAGAGCATAACGCATCAGGCTGGCCTCCAGAATGATCCGGTCCGACCAGCCTAACCCGATCAACCGGCCACCGCCAGCCTCTTCAACGCCTCGTCCCGGCCGATCAGCGGTAGGAGCTGGCCCATGTCGGGGCCGTGGTCCAGGCCGGTGAGGGCGCGGCGCAGGGGGTGGAACAGGGTCTTGCCCTTGCGGCCGGTTTCTTCCTTGAGCGCGCCGGTCAGCGTGCGCCAGATGTCGGCATCGAAGGGGACGGCGGACAGGCAGCGATGGGCGGCGGCGAGGAAATCGCGGTCCTCTTCCGCCACTTCCGGCGCGGCGATCGGGCCGGTGACGATCTGCCACCAGTCGGCGGCGCCCGCCACCGTTTCCAGATTGGGGCGGATCGCGGCCCAGGCGGCGGCATCCATGCCGGCGGGCAGGCGGTCGGCGACCGCCTCATAGGGCAGTTGATGGACGATCTTCTGGTTGAGGCTGGCCAGTTCGGCTTCATCGAAGCGCGCGGGGGCGCGGCCGAAATGGGCGAAGTCGAACGTCTCGATCAGCGGCGCACGGTCCGCAAAGGGCTCGATCGGCTGCGAGCTGCCGAGGCGGGCGAGCAGCGACGCGATCGCAGCGGGCTCCAGCCCGATCTCGCGGAAATGGGCGACGCCGAGCGAGCCGAGGCGCTTGGACAGCTTGCCCTCGCTGCTGGTCAGCAGCGCCTCATGCGCGAACTGGGGCAGCGCCGCGCCGAGCGCGGTGAACATCTGGATCTGGGTCGCGGTGTTGGAGACATGATCCTCGCCGCGCAGCACATGGGTAACGCCCATGTCGACATCGTCGATGACCGAGGGGAGCATGTAGAGCCAGCTACCGTCGGCGCGGCGGATCACCGGGTCAGACAGCAATTTGGGGTCGAAGCGCTGCTCGCCACGAATGAGGTCGGTCCAGATGATCGGCTGCTCATGGTCGAGCTTGAAGCGCCAGTGTGGCGTGCGCCCTTCGGCTTCATAGGCGGCGATCTGGTCCGGGGTCAGCGACAGGGCGGCGCGGTCATAGACCGGCGGCAGGCCGCGGCCGAGCAGGATCTTGCGGCGCAGCTCCAGTTCCTGGCTGGTTTCATAGGCGGGATAGACATGGCCCGAAGCCTTCAATGCCGCGAACCGCGCCTCATAGAGGGCGAAGCGCTCCGACTGTTTTTCCTCGCCATCCCAGTCGAGGCCGAGCCACTTCAGATCAGCCTTGATCGATTCCGCATATTCGGGGCGCGAACGCTCCAGATCGGTGTCGTCGAGGCGCAGCAGGAAGCGGCCACCGGACTTGCGCGCCCACAGCCAGTTGTGGAGTGCGGCGCGGATATTGCCGACATGGAGATGGCCGGTCGGCGACGGGGCGAAGCGGGTGATGACGGTCATAAATCCAACCCGTTCGTGCTGAGTGGGGCTGAGCCTGCCGAAGCCCCGTATCGAAGCATCCTTCGATACGCCATTTCGACTTCGCTCAATGGCTACTCAGGACGAACGGCCTTTTCCATTGATTACACGCTGCGGAAGGCGTTGGTGATCGGGTAGCGGCGGTCGCGGCCGAAATTGCGGATGCCCAGCTTCACGCCGGGCGGCGACTGGCGGCGCTTATATTCGGCGATGTAGAGCAGATGCTCGATCCGGGTGACGACCGCCTTGTCGAAACCGCGCTCGACCAGCTGGGCCACCGACAATTCCTCTTCGACCAGGCCATAGAGGATCGGGTCCAGCACCTCATAGGGCGGCAGGCTGTCCTCATCCTTCTGATTGTCGCGCAGTTCGGCGCTGGGCGGCTTGGTGATGACGCGTTCGGGCATCACCGGGCCAGTCGGGCCGAAGCCTTCGCCGAGCGAGGGCATATGGTCGTTGCGCCAGCGGCAGAGGTCGAACACCGTCGTCTTGTAGGCGTCCTTCAGCACCGAATAGCCGCCCGCCATGTCACCATAGATGGTGGCATAGCCGACCGACATCTCGCTCTTGTTGCCGGTGGTCAGCAGCATATGGCCGAACTTGTTGGAGAGCGCCATCAGGGTGAGGCCGCGAATGCGCGACTGGATATTCTCTTCGGTCAGGTCGCGTGCCTTGCCCTCGAACACCGGGGCCAGCATCGTGTCGAAGGCGGCAACCGCCGGCTCGATCGGGATAGTGTCATAGCGAACGCCGAGCAGACGGGCGCATTCGACTGCGTCATCCAGGCTTTCCTGACTGGTGAAGCGCGAGGGCATCATCACGCACCAGACCCGGTCGGCGCCCAGCGCGTCGACCGCGACGGCGGCGGACAAAGCAGAGTCGATGCCGCCCGACAGGCCGAGGACGACACCGGGGAAGCGGTTACGGTTCACATAATCGCGCAGGCCCAGCACCATCGCATTATAGATGTCGGCCGGGCGCGGATCGAGTTCATGACGCTCGCCGGGCAGGCAGACCCACTGGCCATCCCATTTCTCCCACTGGGTCAGCACCAGCTTTTCCTCCCAGTCGGGCAGTTGCTGGGCGATGGAGAGGTCGCCGTTCATGACGAAGGAGGCGCCGTCGAACACCAGTTCGTCCTGGCCGCCGACGCGGTTCAGATAGACGAGCGGCAGGCCGGTTTCGCGCACGCGGGTGCCGGCGACGACGTTCAGGCGGCGATCATCCTTGTCGACCTCGAACGGGCTGCCATTGGGGCTGATCAAGATTTCCGCGCCCTCGGCCCGCAAATGGGCCGTGACGAAGGGGAACCAGATATCCTCGCAGATCGGCACGCCGATCTTCACGCCGCGAAACGTGATCGGCGCGGGCAGCGGGCCGGGGGCGAACAGGCGCTTTTCGTCGAAGGTGCCGTAATTGGGCAGTTCGCGCTTCTGGCGGATCGCGGTGACGGCGCCATTCTCGATCAGGGCGACGACGTTGAACAGCACGCCCTGCGACGCGACGACGGTGCCGACCAGCATCGCCGGGCCGCCATCGGCGCTTTCCTGCGCCAGCCGGTCGAGATGATAATTGGCCTGGTCGAGCAGCGCGGGCTTGAGCACCAGATCCTCGGGCGGATAGCCGATCAACTGCAGTTCGGGATAGACGATCAGGTCCGCGCCCTTGGCGCGTGCGCGCCATTCCAGCATGGCGTCGGCATTGGCCCGAGGGTCGCCCATGGTCTGGGTCATCTGGGCGAGCGCGATCACGAGTTTGTCGGTCATGTCACGCGCCCTAGAGCATTTTGCCTATTTGCGAAAATGCTCTGTTTTCCGATGCCGCATTTTCGAACCGAACACCCGCTTCGCGCATGTTCTGAAAATGCGGGGTCCATTTTGTCGCAGGGCGCAAAAGCGCCTTTCCACATGGGACATGCGCCGCTAAAGGGGCCGCGTTTCGCGCATCGTCATCAATTCGTCACGCCAATTAGCCTGGGGATTTTCGCCATGAAACTCATGACCGGCAATTCGAACAAGCCGCTCGCGGCCGCCATCGCCGACTATATCGAAATCCCCCTGACCGAGGCCAGCGTCCGCCGCTTTGCCGACGAAGAAGTTTTCGTGGAAATTCATGAGAATGTCCGCGGCGAAGACGTGTTCGTGATCCAGTCGACGGCCTATCCGACCAACGACAATCTGATGGAATTGCTGATCATGATCGATGCGCTCAAGCGCGCGTCGGCCAAGCGAATCACTGCCGTCGTCCCCTATTTCGGCTATGCCCGCCAGGACCGTAAGCCCGGGCCACGAACCCCGATCAGCGCCAAGCTGGTCGCCAACCTGATCACCACCGCCGGCGCCGACCGCGTCCTGTCGGTCGATCTCCACGCCGGCCAGATCCAGGGCTTCTTCGACATCCCGACCGACAATCTGTTCGGTGCGCCAGTGATGTCGGCCGATATCCAGGCCCGCTTCGGCGACAAGAATATCATGGTCGTGTCGCCCGACGTCGGCGGCGTGGTGCGGGCCCGTGCGCTCGCCAAGCGGCTCGACAACGCCCCGCTCGCCATCGTCGACAAGCGCCGTGAGCGCGCCGGCGAGTCGGAAGTGATGAACATCATCGGCGACGTGAAGGGCCGTTTCTGCATCCTGATCGACGATATCGTCGATTCGGCCGGCACGCTGTGCAACGCCGCCGCCGCGCTGAAGGCGCAGGGCGCCGAGGAAGTCGTCGCCTATGTCAGCCATGGCGTGCTGTCGGGCGGCGCGGTCGCCCGCGTCGAGGCGTCGGAACTGCTGGAGCTGGTCATCACCGACTCGATCCAGGGCACCGAAGCGGTGAACGAGGCCAAGCGCATCCGCCACCTGCCGATCGCCCCGCTGCTGGGCGAAGCGATCAAGCGCATCGCCGACGAAAGCTCCGTTTCCAGCCTGTTCGACTGAGCGCGCATGGGCTGACCGGTCGTCAGCCCGTTTGATGATGTCATGATATCGCCGGTCGAGCGTCGCTCGGCCGGCGTTGTCGTATCTGACGTCAGTGCGTCGGGAACAGGATGATCGGTAGGGCGAAGACCAGCGCCAGGCCGGAGACGATGCGCTGGCCGCGCGATACGCCCAGCGGCAGTTCGCGCCACACCATCGGGCAGGCGAGCAGGGCGAAGACGACGAGGATGTTGGAGATCGCCACCGATCCGCCGATCGGCACGTCCTGCCGCAGCGCGAGGCCCGCGAACAGGCAGATGAAGCTCAAGATCCAGCCAACCAGCGCCATGACGGCCCCCTTTCTTCCGGGAGGCTAGAACGGCACGGTTTCCAAAAGCTTAATCACCGTCTTCGGGGATAGGCTCCCAGGGATCATAGCTGCCGAAGCTCCACACATTCCCCTCAGGATCGAGCGCGGTATAGCCGCGCCCCGGATAGCCCGGATTGTCATGCGGTTCGTCCACCACGACCGCGCCTTCGTTGCGGGCATGGAGGCAATGCGCATCGACATCGGGCACGACCATATAGACGCAGGCGGTGATGCCGCCGAGGTCCCGCACCGTCGACCAGGTGTAGAGCGACTCGCCCTCCATATCCTTGACGCTGCCCAGCATCACCATGCCCTCGCCCAGGACAAGCTGGGCATGGTGGATGATGCTGTTGTCGAGATCGTCGGGATAGACGGCGTGTCGCTCGAAGCCGAAGGCGGCGCACAGGAAATCGATGGCGGCCGGCGCGTCGGCATAGCGCAGGCACGGGATGACGGGTGAACCGGGCATCTTTCCTCTCTCCTTCGGTGAATCGGGCAGCTCCTGTCTAGCCTATCGCGCCCCGACCGGCTAGGCGATGGGGCATGACGACCCGCGATGACCTGGCCCTTGCCAACCGCCTTGCCGACGCCGCCGGCGCCGCCATCCGCCCCTTTTTCCGCGCGCGCTACGATCTGGAGATCAAGGCCGACAAGTCGCCGGTGACGGAGGCCGACCGCGCCGCCGAAGCCGCGATCCGCGCGATCCTGGAAAAGGAACGGCCGAACGACGGCATCATCGGCGAGGAATATGGATCGATCCGCACCGATGCCGAACGGGTGTGGATTCTCGATCCGATCGACGGCACGCGCAGCTTCATCGCCGGGCGGCCGATCTTCGGCACGCTGATCGCGCTGACGCAGGCGGGCTGGCCGACGATCGGCATCATCGACCAGCCGATCGCGCAGGAACGCTGGGCCGGGATGAGCGGCCAGCCCACCACCTTCAACGGCAAGCCGGTGCGCACCCGCGCCTGCAAGGCGCTGGAGGGCGCCGGCATCGCCACCACCAGCCCGCATCTGTTCGCGGAAGGCGACGTGCCCCATTATATGGCGCTGGTCGGCGCCGTGTCGGGCGGATCGCCGCGCCAGGGGCCGGTCTATGGCGGCGACTGCTATAATTATGGCCTGCTGGCGTCGGGCTTCCTCGACATCGTCATCGAATCCGGGCTGCAAAGCTATGACTTCGCCGCGTTGGTGCCGGTGGTCGAGGGCGCGGGCGGCCTGATGTGCGACTGGAATGGCGAACCGCTGACCGCCGACAGCGAAGGCCATGTGCTGGCGCTGGGCGATCCGGCGCGGCTGGAGGATGTGCTGGAGGCGATCCATGGCGCGGGCGATGGGCATGACCATGGGCATCATCACGATCATTGAGGGTGGAGGTGGATGGTCTAAAACCCGCCATTTTTGTCGTTGTTTAGGAGGACGGCGCTTGCCGATCACGGACATTGCGCCCTTCTGGAACAAAGGCCGCTAACGAATTGGGGAAGCTACGAAGTGAAGTGGTCGGACCTGACCACGACGCCAGATAGCGATGCGATAACGACATTGCGGCCGAAGTGGCACTGGCTTCTTGGTACTAAATGGGCGGGGAGGTGCAGTGGCTTAACACGGGCACTGGTGAGATCATTCCCGTCGCTAACGATCGAAGCGAATTTCAACACAAGCTTGGCGGCGATGACGCAAATGACTGGTAATGCCAGAGTTGGTGGCAGCCCTTCACGATGCCGGCAATTAGCTGACCGAAGGCCAGTGCTTCACCTACGCAATACCCCCGTTTTTGCAGAAGGAAAATATGACGTCGGCAATTTTGCGGCGGTGCCGATGAAGGAGCATTTTGGATTATCTAGCGACCTGCACCGTCACATGGCCAGCCTGCCGGAAGGCGCAACCCCTTCGGTTGCAAATGGAGCCATGACGCCCGCTTTTTTTGTAGCGCTCGCCGCAAGCGGAATGTCGACAAACCACCCACCCCGGCCATTTGGCGGGCGCTGAATTTACCCGTGCGGTCTGGGACCAATAAACGGCCTATCAGTGGCAGCTTTATATAGGCTGCGTTGAAACGAGGTGCGTGACTCGTTTCGAGGGTTATGGACAGCCATCATGGTCGCCACATCGCCATTCGAATGGCGATCGCCTCCAAGCACATTGCCCCAAATGCGTTCGGGCAGAGCCTGTTGCCAGACCCCGCCCGATACGCATGTTCTTCGATGTCGCGGCCCCGCTTATTTCGGCGACAGCACCATCAGCATCTGGCGGCCTTCCATGCGCGGATAGGCTTCGACCTTGGCGATCTCGGCGACATTTTCCGCCACGCGCTGCAGCAGGTTCATGCCCAGCTGCTGGTGGCTGAGTTCGCGGCCGCGAAAGCGCAGGGTGATCTTCACCTTGTCGCCGTCGCCGATGAAATCATGGACCTTCTTCATCTTCGTATCATAATCATGATCGTCGATGTTCGGACGCATCTTGATCTCTTTGAGTTCCTGCGTCTTCTGGGTCTTGCGGGCGATATTCGCCTTCTTCTGGGCTTCGTACTTGAACTTGCCGATGTCCAGGAACTTGCAGACTGGCGGATCGGCGTTCGGCGACACTTCGACCAGGTCCAGGCCAACGTCGGCGGCCTGTTCGATCGCCTCCTGCGTAAACATCACGCCCAGATTCTCGCCTTCGTCGTCGATCACCCGCACCTTGGGTACGGTGATGAACTCATTATACCGGGGACCGGACTTCGGCGGCGGCGCCAGCGGGCGGCGCATCATTGGGGGACGTATAGCGGCTTCTCCTGTGACTGTGACAACAAACGGCTCTTCGCGGCCCTTTAGCGCAAAGCCGAAAAGGGCGGCAAGCCCGTCGTAACGGAATCACCAGCCCATGTGGCATTGCTGCCGCACCCACTATATCGGGTGAATGCGGTTTTTTGCAAGGGGCTGAGAGTCCGTTTGAGAAAGCCGGCTCCCGCCCGCGTGCGCGCCTAACCACCCGACAGGATGACATTGTATCGGGTGGTTGGACGGGGGGCGCGGGTCGGAACCATATTGGAAAACGCCCTTTCGCGATTTTCCCAACAGGCTCTGGGCGCCGTCACAACGCGCGCAGCATGCTCTTGGCCGGCGCGAAGAAATATTCGCCGCCCTTGTGGACGACAAATTCGGCCAGACCGGCCGGCGTCGTGCCGGCGGTTGCGTCGTTCCAGCCATTGGGCACGGCCAGCACTACATCCGCTTCGCCGCCGCGCTGGCCGATGATCGGGTCGCGGCCGACCGGATCGCCGGGCGATCCATTGATGCGGGCGACGAAGGGCGGCGAATTGGCCCAGCTTTTCTGGGTGAACTCGAACTGCGCCTCGATGCTGCTCTGGAACGCCATGAACATGAGGCCCACGCCCCCTTCCGGCTGGTCGCTGGGGTCGGTCACCTGATTGCGCGTGCCATAGGGCATGCCGCGCCGGGCCATGATGACGCGGCGTTCGCCGTCATCCAATTCGCGGATGCGATCGAAATCGGCTGCGCTCTGCGGGTTCGGCACCAATGTCCGGCCGACATCGCCGCGCGGATTGGTCTTGCGGATATGGGCGAAGAAGGGACAGCGGGCGCCGGCGCTGTCGGCGGCATAGCTGAAATTGTTCGGCACCGGATGGTCGAGCCCTTCCGTGCCCTGCAGCGTGACCGGCGTGCCATCCTCGAACCGGCCGACCAGGAAGGCGCCGGCCAGTTCGCCGATCCCCAGTTGCTCACCCAGTTCCTTTTCCCGCGCCTTGAAGGCCTTCACCTGTTGCTCCAGCTTGCGGAAGACGAAATAGCTGCCGAAGGCGGTGCCGGTGTCGGGCGATCCCGGATAGGGCACCAGCACCTGCGACAGGGGGAAGGCGGCATTCCACTGGTCGATGCCGCCACCGGCCGCCTCGCGATCGACCAGTTCCTGCAGCAGCAGCGGCTGGCTGCGCCCGTCGACATAGCCGAAATGCTCGATCCCCTCGGCCTCGCCCGCGCTGTTGCTGCGGAAGATCGCCCGGCCGCTCTCGGCGGTGATCAGGCTGACGGCACTGCCCAATCCGCTCATGATCATATCGGCCAGATCCTGCGCCGCCTGTGACGTCCACTGGTCCGGCCCGTCGGGATCGGCGCCGATCAGGATCATCGCGTCGATGCGGTCCTGATAGGCGGCTTCCAGCTCCGGGGCGGCGGGATCGTTGAGAATGGCGCTGCGGGCGAGCATGCCGCTGGCAAAGGCGCCGTCGACCGGGCCTTCGGGCATGCGGTCGGCGATGCCCAGTCGCGCATAGCCGGAGGAGGAGAGGAGCAGGCCGACAAAGGGGCCGCCCGACTGGCCAGTGTTGCGATAGGCACGGGCCGCTTCCAGCTGGGTGAGGGCGGATGTCACCTGCGGTTCCAGCGCGCGGAGTGCCGCGCGCGCGGCGGCGGCATCCGCGCCGAAGCGCAGCATCAGGTGCAAGGTCGCCTTGCGCCCATGACCATCGAGGATATTGCCCTGCAGATCTTCCAGCAGGGCGGTTTCATCGGCGTCGGCACTGGTCCAGCGCAGCGGTTCGGACAGGTTGATCGGCATTGCGGCTCTCCCCCCGGTCAGGTGATGCCGCCATGCTATCAGGGGCGGGTCAGGCCCGGTGGGGAGATGGCTCCATAACGGTGCCATCTCCCCATGTCGTTCAGGCCAGATCGGGCGCCAGTGCGTCCTTCGCCAGCCGGGCGATCAACTCGCTCACCGACAGCATGGTCTGGCCATCCTTGCCCAGTTCGCGCAGCGCCACCGTGCCTTCTTCCGCCTCGCGGCGGCCGACGACCAGCAGGTTGGGCACCTTGCCCAGCGAATGCTCGCGCACCTTGTAGTTGATCTTCTCGTTGCGCACGTCGGCCTCGGCGCGGATGCCGGCGGCGCGCAGCTTCTCGACCACGTCCAGCGCATAATTGTCCGCATCCGACACGATCGTCGCGACCACCGCCTGCACCGGCGCCAGCCACAGCGGGAACTTGCCGGCATAATGTTCGATCAGGATGCCGATGAACCGCTCATAGCTGCCGAAGATCGCGCGGTGCAGCATCACCGGCCGGTGGCGCTCGCCATCCTCGGCGATGTAGCTGGCGTCCAGTCGCTCGGGCAGCACCCGGTCCGACTGGATCGTGCCGACCTGCCAGGTGCGGCCGATCGCGTCAGTCAGGTGCCATTCCAGCTTGGGCGCATAGAAGGCGCCTTCGCCGGGCAGTTCTTCCCAGCCATATTCGGGCGTGTTGAGGCCAGCGGCGGCAACCGCGTTGCGCAGTTCCTCTTCCGCCTTGTCCCACATTTCCTCGGTGCCGAAGCGCTTTTCCGGGCGCAGCGCCAGCTTGATCGAGTAGGTGAAGCCGAAATCCCGGTAGATCCGGTCGGCCAGCGCGCAGAAGGCGCGCACTTCCTCGACGATCTGGTCCTCGCGGCAGAAAATATGGGCGTCGTCCTGGGTGAACTGGCGCACCCGCATCAGGCCGTGCAGCGCGCCATGCGGCTCGTTGCGGTGGCAGCAGCCATTTTCATAGAAACGCAGCGGCAGGTCGCGATAGCTCTTGATCCCCTGCTTGAAGATCAGGATGTGCGCCGGGCAGTTCATCGGCTTGAGCGCCATCCAGTCGACATCGTCCGACACCAGCGGGCCTTCGTCCGCCACATTCGGCACTTCGTCGGGGATGACGAACATATTCTCGCGATATTTGCCCCAATGGCCGGACTGCTCCCACTGGCGCGCGTCCATCACCTGCGGCGTCTTGACCTCGCGATAGCCGGCATCGTCGATCGCACGGCGCATATAGGCTTCCAGCTCGCGCCAGATCAGATAGCCCTTGGGGTGCCAGAAGACGCTGCCATGGGCTTCCTGCTGCAGGTGGAACAGGTCCATCTCCGCGCCCAGCTTGCGATGGTCGCGCTTGCCCGCTTCTTCCAGCCGCGTCAGATGCTCGTTGAGCTGCTTCTTGTTGAGCCAGCCGGTGCCATAGATGCGGCTCAGCATCGCATTCTTCTGGTCGCCGCGCCAGTAAGCGCCCGACACGCGGGTCAGCTTGAAGGCGGCCGGGTCCAGCTTGCCGGTCGAGGCCAGATGCGGGCCGCGGCACATGTCGTACCAGCCGTCGCCGCTATGATAGACGGTCAGTTCCTCGCCCTGCGGCAGTTCGGCGGCCCATTGCGCCTTGAACGTCTCGCCGGCGGCTTCCCACTGGGCGATCAGCGTGTCGCGGGCGATCACTTCGCGGCGCAGCGGCTTGTTGGCGGCGATGATCTTGCGCATCTCCGCCTCGATCGCGGGCAGGTCTTCCTCGGTAAAGGGGCGATCCTTGGGCGCGAAGTCATAATAGAAGCCGTCGTCGGTCGCCGGGCCGAAGGTGATCTGCGTGCCGGGGAACAGTGCCTGCACCGCTTCGGCCAGCACATGGGCGAAATCGTGGCGCGCCAGTTCCAGCGCGTCGGCCTCGTCCTTCGCCGTTACCAGCGCCAGCTGCGAATCCTGTTCCAGCGGGCGCATGATGTCGCGCAGCTCGCCGTCGACCTTCGCGGCGATCGCCGCCTTGGCCAGGCCCGGCCCGATCGCCGCTGCAATGTCCGCCGGAGTAGTGCCGGGCGCGACTTCACGCACGGAACCATCGGGCAGGGTGATCTTGAGCATGGCGGACACGGGAGGTCTTTCTGTGAAATGTTCAGGTTGCGCGGCCCAAAAAGCCGCGCCTTCCCCATAAATGGGCGGTCTGCCCTGTCAATAGAAGCCCTCTTGCCAAGAGTCACCCACGGGCGCATGTCTTATGTGCTGATATATCATTATCAGCACAGGAGGGACTTATGGCTTTGAGCTTTGCAAAATCCCGTGGCGCACAGGATGAAGCGCCGATGGGCGAGATGAACACGACGCCGCTGATCGACGTCATGCTCGTGCTGCTGATCATGTTCATCATCACCATCCCGATCCAGACCCACAGCGTGGGCATCAACCTGCCCCAGGCGCCGGTCGATACCAGCCTGCCCCAACCCGATCCGATCAAGAACAAGGTGACGATCGACGCATCGGGCGTGGTCCGCTGGAACGGCAATGCGGTCGATGCCCTGACACTGCGCCGCTATCTCGCCCAGACGCTCGCCATGCCGGTTGAACCGGAACTGCAATTCCAGCCGGATGCCGCCGCCCGCTATCTGGTGGTCGACCAGACGCTGGCCGACATCCGCCGTTCCGGCGTCACCAAGCTCGGCTTTGTCGGCAATGAGCGCTATGGCCAGTTCTGACAAGCATGCACGATAAAATGTAAAGGTTCATTGACTCATTGCTTCCTGCTTCTGTAAAGGACGCTTGACCCTTTCAGAGCAGGAGGCACGAGTCATGATCGCCCCGGAACCCATCCACCCCTTTCCCTGGCGCATCTGCGCGGCCGCCGCGCTGTTCACAGTGCTGATGGTGGCCGCGGCCGTCGCCGCCAATATCTTCACCATCAGCGGCAACGGCAAATTGCCGCTGATGGTGCCGGGCCTGCTGGCACTAGGCTGGCTGATCTGGGAAGCGATGCGGCTGGCGCGCGGCGCGCCGGGATCGGCGATTGCCCGCTATATCGGCCGGGTCGTGCCGCTGATGATCGCCAATATCGTCACCGTGGTCGCGGCCATCACCATCCAGCGCGAATGGCATCCGGCGGGCGTATGGGCCGTGCTCGTCGCCTTGCTGCCGGCACCGCCGCTGATCGGCTTCATCTGGGCGATGGGCCGGCTGCTGGTGGAGGAGGCCGACGAATATCTGCGCATGGTCCATGCCCGGCGCGCGCTGATCGCCGCCGGTTTCATGCTGGTGATCACCACCGTCTGGGGCCTGCTCGAAGGATCGGGCCTTGCCCCCCATGCGCCTGCCTATGCCGCCTTCATCCTGTGGAATCTGGGGCTGTTGCTGGCGCCGATCCTGCCCGGCGGCCGCGCATGAAGAACCGGCTCAAAATCTTGCGGGCGGAACGCGACTGGAACCAGAGCGATCTCGCCGCCCAGCTCGGCATTTCGCGCCAGAGCGTCAACGCGATCGAGACGGGCAAATATGACCCCTCGCTCCCGCTCGCCTTCCGCATCGCCGACCTGTTCGGCCTGAAGATCGAGGATATCTTCCTGCGCGACTGAGGCTGGGGCGCAGGCGTCATGCAGATGCCATGGCGCCCATCCCGCGCCTTATGGCCGGCAGCAATCAGAAGCGTAGAGAGGGAATGATAGCCAAACACTCTAATCCACCGCGACAGCATCCCTGACGGCCGCGTCGTAGAGCGCGCGATTCTCTTCGTCGAAGCAGACGAAGAGGATATGGTCGAAGGTGTCGGGATCGCGGCGCAGCGCTTCCGCCACGGCGCGGGCGGCGACCTTGGCGGCTTGCGCCCTGGGATAGCCATAGACGCCGGTCGAGATCGCCGGGAAGGCGACCGCGCGCAGGCCGTGGTGGCGGGCGAGCGACAGGCTGTGGCTGTAGCAGCTGGCGAGCAGGTCGCGCTCGCCCTGATTGCCGCCCTGCCAGACCGGGCCGACGGCGTGGATGACGTAGCGGGCCGGCAACCGGTAGCCGCGCGTGATCCGTGCCTCCCCGGTCGGGCAGCAGCCGATGCCCCGACATTCCTCCAGCAATTCCGGCCCGGCGGCGCGATGGATCGCGCCATCCACGCCGCCGCCGCCGAGCAGGCTGTTATTGGCGGCGTTGACGATCGCGTCGACCGCGCAACGGGTGATGTCGCCCGTCACCACGTCCCAGCGCGTCGTCCCGACCATCATCGCGTCAATTCCTGATCGGCCCGCCGATCGACCAGACATGGCCGAAGGGATCGGTGAGCTGGCCATAGCGGGCGCCCCAGAACTGGTTGTCGATCGGGAAGCGGATTGCCGCGCCGGCGGCCACCGCCCGGTCCCACCAGCGATCGGCATCGTCCACTTCCAGATGCAGCGTGACCGCCGCCGGCTTTTCCGCCGGGGCGCCGCCACACATTTCGGGAAAATGATCGTTCAGCATCAGCCCGCCATCATTGACCGTCAGATGGGCGTGCATGATGCGCGTGCCATCCTCTTCCAGATGGCGGCTCTGTTCGGTGGCGCCGAAGGCAGCGGTGTAGAAGGCGATGGCGTCGGCGGCCTTGCCGTTGGCGATGGTCAGATGGGGCGTGACCCCTGGCAGGACGAACGGCGTGTCGCTCATGATCCTCTCCTTCGCGTCGACTCATGGGTCGAGTCGGCCAGAGCGCAGGATAGGCCCGGCGCGTGTCGTTCAGAAGATGCCGAGGAACTTCTTGTCCTGCGCCTTCTTCTCGGCCTTGCTGCCCTTGCCCGCTTCATCCTTTGCGGTGGTGCCGCGGCCGACATCGTCGCGCGGCTTGCCGCCACGGGTGCGCTGGGCGGCAGCATCGGCGCCGGCCAGCACCGGACCACAGGCCGCTGCCTTGGCATCGCCGATATCGACAAAGGCCAGTGTCGCGGCGATCGGCGTGGCGACAATGCCCAGCGCCGCCGCCGCGCCGCCGCGCGCGATCAGGTCCGGGCTGATGACATTGATCGACGGCCGGGCGAAATAGCCGCCAATGCCGACCGGCGACTGGCCGGACAGAAGGCTGATCTTCTTGCCGTCGGCGCGGAAGGCGAGGTCGAGGCTTTCATTTTTGAACGAGAAGCCGCCCCGGCCGATCATCACATTCTTGCGCGTGTCGATCAGGATCGGGTCGGCCGCCGCCACGCCGTCGCGCACGGTGAAGGCAATGAGGCCGCAATTGATCTGCACAGGGTCCTTGAGCTTCTGCTCGAACATCTTGGTGACGAAGGTGCCGACATCGATTTCGGAGAGCTGGACGTTGCGCGCCCACATGCTGCCCGCCGGCAGGATGACGGCAATGCGACCATTGGCGGTGGCGAGCGAGTCATGGACGGTATCGCCCAGACCCGTCATCTGCATCCGCCCCTTGACCATGCCGGTCGTGCCCGATTGCTCGACGCCCCATCGGGCGAGCAGCGTGCCCATCGGCGTGGGCGCCAGGCGGACGTCATAGCTCGTGCGCACCGGCTGGTTGCGGGCGTTGATCTCTATGTCCGACGCAACATGGCCGCCCGCCATGTCGAAGGTCAAAGGCGAGAGCGTCAGCAGGCTATGGTCGAGCTTCAGCGTCATAGCGGCATTGGCGATCGGCACGTTGGGCGCGCGGATGGTCTTCACGCTGTAGCGGACATTGGCGTCGAAATTGCGGATCGCCTCGATCCGCAGCGGTGCGTCGGGCAGCAGGCGCGGCGTGCCCTGCACGGTCGTGATCGCGCCCGCCCCGCCCTGCGCATCCAGCCGTTGCGGATCATAGCCGATGAAGGGGCCGACATCGATGATGTCGAGCCGCTGCGTCGCCAGATCAGCGTCAAGCAGCAGGCGGTTGTTCGGCAACGACACGGTGAAGCGGCCGGCAAGGTCGGACTCGCCGAACCGGCCCTTCAAATGCGTGAAGCGCCACTCCTCGCCCGTCTTGGTCAGGGCCGCGGTGAAGCGATACTGGCGGGGGCGGGGAATGGCGACGCCCAGGAAATCGAACAAATGGCTGAGATTGGGGCCCAGCGCACCGCCGCGCGGATCCCGCCCCCCCAGCGCGGCCGCGCGGGCCGGCGGGCCGGCGACCTCCAGCATGGTCGCACCCGCCTGCGCCCGCAGCGCCAGCCTGTTCTTGCCGCCGGTGACGGTGGCATTGGGCGACAGCAGACCGCCCTTCAGGGTGAAGGGCTTGCCGCGCATCGTGCCGGTGCCGGACAGGCGGACGTCGCTGGCAAAGCGGGTATCCTGCGCCTTCACCGTCTCGAAGCCGATATCGGTCGACAGCATCAGCACCGGATCGCGATAGCGCATCGTCGTGCCGGCGAGCAGCGCGCGGCGGACAAGCGGCAGGGTCATCGGCTCGCCCTTCCGGTCGGGGTCGCCCAGCGTCCATGTATTATGCTGCCGGTCGCGCGACCATTCGAAGTCGACCGCGGCATTGCGCAATTCCAGCCAGCGCACACGATATTTGCTGCCGAAGAGAAGGCTGAGCGGGGAAATGCGCGTGTCGATCAGGTCGGCGCGAAACAGGTCGGGCCGACTGGCCCAGGGCAGGTTGGCGATCCGCATCCCCTCCGCCCGGAACTTGATACTGATCGGCGCGAAATAGAGCTGGAAGTCGCCGCCGACCTGCACCTGCCGTTCCAGCCGTGCGGACAGGATGCGCTCGAACGGCCCTTTCAAGAACCGCCCCTTGGTGATGAACAGAATCAGCCACAGGGCGAAGAGGATGCCGATGATCCATAGCAGGATGCGCGCCGGCAGCGGCAGGGCGCGCCAGCGGTCGCGCGCGCGGCGCAGATGGACGGCCGCGCCACCGGGCTGGGCGGGCTTGGACGCGCTGGGCGGCACAGGTTCGACATCGGCCATGGCGAGGTCAACGCAGGCATAGTGGCTTTGGGTCCGAATCGCTTGCTTTTGCGGGCGCGGCCGACTATGGGCCGCCCTTCGCGATATTCAGTGAGACCGCCCGGCTAACTAGGGCTGCCGTGGCTGTCTGTAATCGTCGCGCCAAACAAGGAGACGAAAATGCCCAAGCTCAAGACCAAGAGCGGTGTGAAGAAGCGCTTCAAGTTCACCGCTTCCGGCAAGGTCAAGCACGGCGTCGCTGGCAAGCGTCACCGCCTGATCTCGCACAACGCGAAGTATATTCGCCAGAACCGTGGCACTTCCGTGCTGTCCGATGCCGACGTGGCTCACGTCCGCCTCTGGGCACCCTACGGCCTGAAGTAAGGAGTAGAGGACAATGGCACGCGTAAAACGTGGTGTAACCACCAAGGCGAAGCATAAGAGGATTTTGGTTCAGGCGAAGGGCTATTATGGCCGTCGCAAGAACACGATCCGCGTCGCTCGCCAGGCTGTCGAAAAGGCCGGCCAGTACGCTTATCGCGACCGCAAGGTCAAGAAGCGCACCTTCCGTGGCCTGTGGATCCAGCGCATCAACGCGGGTGTCCGCGCTGAAGGCCTGACCTATTCGCAGTTCATGCACGGCCTGAAGCTGGCCGGCGTCGAGTTGGACCGCAAGGTCCTGGCCGACATCGCGATGCACGAAGGCGAGGCGTTCAGCGCCATCATCGCCCAGGCCAAGGCTGCGCTGCCCGCAGCCTGAAGCTGATCGATCGCAAGATCGTCAAAAGGGGCGCCGGGGCAGATGCCTTCGGCGCCCTTTTTGTTTTTCCGGTTTTACCCCGTTCGTCCTGAGCGAAGTCGAAGTGCCTTCGCTGCGCTCTGGCGGGGCTTCGACAGGCTCAGCCCGAACGGATTTCAGGGGGCAGCCTGACATTTGAGGAACCATCCCATGTCGCTGCATCTCTGGTGGTTGTATGTCACGGCGGTCTTCCTGATCTCGGCCACGCCCGGCCCCAACATGCTGCATGTGATGACGCAGAGCATCGCCCATGGGCCGCGCAAGGCGCTGGTGACGATGGCGGGGCTGATGAGCGCCGTACTGCTGTGCCTGATCGCCTCCGCGCTGGGCCTTGGCGCGCTGCTGAAAGCCTCGCCGCGCTTGTTCGACATATTGCGCTATGCCGGCGTCGCCTATCTCATCTGGCTGGGGATCAAGGCCTGGCGCGCGCCTGTCGGGTCCGCCGACGGCAGCGATGCCGGCCCGGTCCGCTCGGCCCGCGCACTTTATGCGACCGGGCTGCTGACCGGCCTGTCCAACCCCAAGCTCATCATCTTCGCCGCCGCGCTCTTCCCCCAGTTCATCGACCTGGCCCGCCCCTTCTGGCTGCAACTCGCGATCCTGATCGTCAGCTTCGTGGTGATCGAGAGCTTCTGGTATTCGGTCTATGCGCTGGGCGGCCTGCGCCTCGCCCGCTGGCTGGCGCCCGCCAATCGGCAGAAACTGTTCAACCGCGGCACCGGCCTGATGTTCATCGGCTTTGGCGGCGCACTGCTGGGCGCCAGGGCTTAACCCCCAACTCCGTCATTCCCGCGAAAGCGGGAACCCATCTCCGGAAGATGCGATGACGCGCGAGATCAACCCCACCGTTTACATTCTTGCCAGCCGCAAGAATGGCACGCTCTACACCGGCGTCACATCCGATCTCATAAAGCGCCTCTACGAGCATCGAAACGGCTTGATCGAAGGCTTCACGAAAGACTACGGCGTCAAGCGCCTGGTCTGGTTTGAACCACATGACAGCATGGACAGCGCCATCCTGCGGGAAAAGCGGATCAAGAAATGGAACAGGCAGTGGAAGATTGAGCTGATCGAGGCCGGCAATCCCGATTGGGACGATCTGGCGCTGGGCTTTGGCTTCGCGCCTTTACCCCGCGACTGATCGAGAGGTCGGGAGATGGGTTCCCGCTTTCGCGGGAATGACGATGAGATTGATGGATAGAGAGTCATGACCGAAATTAGCGCACTGAAAGCCGGCCTGATCGCCGACATCGAGGCCGCCGACACGCTGGACGCGCTGGAAGGGCTGCGCGTTGGCGCGCTGGGCAAGAATGGGGTCGTCACCGGCCTGTTGAAGACGCTGGGCGGCATGTCGCCCGAGGAGCGTCTGGAGAAGGGCCCGCCGATCCAGGATCTGCGCGAAAGCGTGACCGCCGCGATTGCCGACCGCAAGGCCGCGCTGGAGCAGGCCGCGCTCGACGCCCGCCTCGCCTCGGAAAAGGTCGACATGACCCTGCCCGCCGATCTGGGGCCGCAGGGCAGCGTCCATGCCGTCAGCCAGGTGATGGACGAACTGGCGGAAATCTTCGCGGACCTCGGCTTCTCGGTCGCGACCGGTCCGGAGATCGAGGACGACTGGCATAATTTCACCGCGCTCAATATCCCCGAGACGCACCCGGCGCGCGCGATGCACGACACCTTCTACTTCCCGGACGAGGAAGGGCAGAAGAAGATGCTGCTGCGCACCCATACGTCGCCGGTGCAGATCCGCACCATGATGACGCAGGAACCGCCGATCCGCATCATCGCGCCCGGACGCGTCTATCGCAGCGACTCCGACGCGACCCACACGCCGATGTTCCACCAGATCGAGGGGCTGGTGATCGACAAGGGCATCACGCTGGGTCACCTCAAATGGACGCTGGAGACCTTCCTCAAGGCCTTCTTCGAGCGCGAGGATATCGTCCTGCGCCTGCGCCCGAGCTATTTCCCCTTCACCGAACCCTCGGTCGAGGTCGATGTCGGCTATACGCTGACCAACGGCCAGCGGGTGATCGGCGGCGACGGCGATGCGCCGGGCGGCGGCTGGCTGGAAGTGCTGGGCAGCGGCATGGTCAATCGCCGCGTGATCGAGGCGTGCGGCCTTGACCCCGACGAATGGCAGGGCTTTGCCTTCGGCACCGGCGTCGATCGCCTCGCCATGCTGAAATATGGCATGAACGACCTGCGCGCCTTCTTCGACGGCGATCTGCGCTGGCTGAAACATTATGGATTCTCGGCACTCGACGTGCCCACGCTGTCGGGAGGAGTCGGCGCATGAAGTTCACCCTGAGCTGGCTCAAGACGCACCTCAAGACCGATGCCGATCTGGCCACCATCCTCAAGACGCTGAACGCCATCGGGCTGGAGGTCGAGGATGTGGAGAACCCGGCAGAGAAGCTGGGCGCGTTCAAGATCGCCAAGATCCTGACCGCCGAGCGCCACCCGCAGGCCGACAAGCTGCAGGTGCTGAGCGTCGACCATGGCGACGGCAACCCGCTGCAGGTCGTGTGCGGCGCGCCCAATGCCCGCGCCGGCCTGATCGGCGTGTTCGGCGTCGAAGGCGCGGTGGTGCCGGTCAACGGCATGGTGCTCAAGAAGACCGCCATTCGCGGCGTCGAATCCAACGGCATGATGTGCTCCACCCGCGAGCTGGAGCTGGGTGACGATCATGACGGCATCATCGAACTGGCCGCCGACGCGCCGGTGGGTGAAGTCTATGCGAACTGGGCCGGCCTCAACGACCCGGTCATCGACGTGTCGATCACGCCCAATCGCCAGGACTGCATGGGCGTGCGCGGCATCGCCCGCGACCTCGCCGCCGCTGGCCTGGGTACGCTCAACGCCATCATCGTGCCGGAAATTGCCGGCGTGGGTCCGGGTCCGGACGTGCGCACCGACGATGTCGACGGCTGCCCCGCCTTCTTCGCCCGATCGGTCAAGGGCGTGACGAATGGCGCCTCGCCCGAATGGATGGCGCGCCGACTGAAGGCAATCGGCCAGAAGCCGATCAGCGCGCTGGTGGACATCACCAACTACATTATGATCGACCTCGGCCGGCCGCTCCATGTCTATGACATGGCGACGCTCAAGGGCGGGCTGGTCGCGAGGCTGGGCAAGGCCGGCGAGGAAGTGCTGGCGCTCAATGGCAAGACCTATGCCATCGACGAGACGATGACCGTGATCGCCGACGACGAGGCCGTGCATGACATTGGCGGCATCATGGGCGGCGAACATTCGGGCGCGCAGGACGGCACCACCGACGTTCTGATCGAATGCGCCTATTTCACGCCCGAGCGGATCGCGGTGACCGGCCAGAAGCTGGCGCTGACCAGCGACGCCCGTGGCCGGTTCGAGCGCGGTGTCGATCCCGCCTTCCTGGACGATGGCCTGTCGATCGCCACCAGCCTGGTCATGACCCTGTGCGGCGGCACTGCATCGGAAGCGACCCGCGCCGGCACCCCGCCCGCGACGCCCAAGACGGTCGCCTATGCACCCGACCAGTGCCTGGCACTGGCCGGCGTCGATGTGCCGCATGACGTGCAGAAGCGCATTCTGGAAAGCCTGGGCTTCGGCGTCAGCGGCGAGGCCGGCGGCATCGAATATCAGGATGGTGTGCCGGTGAGCGTGCCGGGCCATTGGACGATCAGCGTGCCGACCTGGCGCCGCGACGTCGATGGCTGGCCTGACATTGTCGAGGAAGTGGTGCGCATCGTCGGCCTGGACCATGTGCCGTCCACCCCGCTGCCGCGCGTGCCGGGCGTCGCCCGTCCGACCGCCACGCCCGAGCAGCTGGTCGAGCGCCGCGTGCGCCGCACCGCCGCCGCCCGGGGCCTCGCCGAAGCGATCAACTGGTCCTTCATTTCCGAGAAGGAAGCCGCGAGCGTTGGCGGTGGCGACTGGACGCTGGCCAATCCGATCTCCGAAGATTTGAAGGTCATGCGGCCTTCGCTGCTGCCCGGCCTGCTGTCCGCGACCAAGCGCAATGTCGATCGCAGCGCCACGTCGATCCGGCTGTTTGAGCTGGGCCGGCGCTATTTCAAGCAGGGCGAGCGCGCCACGGTCGGCTTCGTGCTGGCTGGCGAGAAGGTCGCGCGCGGCTGGCAGAGCGGCAAGGCCCAGTCCTTCGACGCGTTCGACGCCAAGGGCGAAGTGATCGCATTGCTGGCGGCCGCCGGCGCGCCGGTCGGCAATCTGCAGAGCATGGGCGAGGCTTCGGCCGCCTATCATCCCGGCCAGTCGGGCACGCTGCGCCTTGGCCCCAAGGTGGTGCTGGCCGAATATGGCGTGCTGCACCCGAGCCTCGCCAAGCAGTTCGGCCTGTCGGGCACCGTGGTTGCGGGCGAGATCTTCCTTGATGCCATTCCAGCCAAGCGCAAGAGCGGCTTCATGCGCGCGCCTTACGCCCCGCCGGCGTTGCAGGCGGTGAAGCGCGACTTCGCCTTCCTGGTGCCGGAAGCGGTCGAGGCCGATGCGCTGGTGCGCGCGGTCAAGGGTGCGGACAAGAAGGCGATCATCGACGCGCGTCTGTTCGACGTCTTCACCGGCCCCGGCGTGGATGAAGGCCACAAGTCGCTGGCGGTAGAAATCACGCTGCAGCCGGGCGAGAAGAGCTTCGCCCAGGAAGAGCTGGACGCGATCAGCGCCGCCGTGGTCAAAGCCGCCCAGAAGCTGGGCGCGAGCCTGCGCGGCTAAGACAGGAAAGGCCGGCGATGGACGGGAAGGCTGAACGACTTCAGGCCCGCCTCGCCGGCCTCTTCTACCTAGGCACCATTGGCTGCGGCATGTTTGCCGAAGCGGTGGTGCGCGCGGCCCTGGTCGTGCCGGGCAACGGGCGCGAGACGATGCGCAACATCGCCGACTATCCCTGGCTCTATCGCGCCGGCGGGGCGAGCGATGTCGCCATGCTCTGCTGCTATCTGGCGGTCACCGCCCTGCTCTATGGCCTGTTCGCGCCGACCGGGCGGGTGCTGGCCCGCACCGCCGCCCTGTTCAGCCTGACCGGCATTGCCGTGCTGGCGGGCAACAGCCTGCTCCATCTGCTGCCGCTTGCGCTGATCGATGGCGCGCCGCATCCCGGCATTCCGATGGCGGAGGTGCAGTCGCTGGTGCGGATCAGCCTCAGCCTCCACAATGATCTCTACGGCATCAGCCTCATCTTCTTCGGCATCTATTGCCTGCTGACCGGCTGGCTGGCGATCCGATCGCGGCGGTTGCCCGTGGCGGTCGGTGCGCTGCTGATGGCGGGCGGCGCGGTCCATCTGGTCGCGCGCAGCCTGGCGCTGCTGTCGCCGGCAATCGGCGAGGCGATCCCCGGCCAGCTCGATTTCGTGCCGCTGCTGGGCGAAGGCGCCTTCGCCATCTGGCTGCTACTGTTCGGGGCGCCGCGCCCGGCGGCGCCGGAAATCAGCCCGTAATCTTGCAGCCCTTGGCCGATGCCATGCCGCGCAGATAGCCGCGCCGGGCGAGACCGGCGGCGATGGCGGCGCGCAGTCGACGTTCCGCCGGGGCGGCGCCGCTGATTTCCCGCACCACGCCGCGGAAGGGGATCAGCGAATTGACCAGCGACTTGCCCACACCCTCGGCGATCTTGCTGGTGCGATCCTCATTGGCTTCGCGGCCGATGGTGAAATCGGGACCAAGTACCTTGTTGAGCGCCGCCATGTCGCCATTCAGCGCCTTGCAGGTCTTGCCCGATGGCGCAGCATAGGGATTTTCCTCGGCCGCGACGAGGATCGGCGGCACCTGCGTCTTTTCGATGCCGACATCGCGAGCCGGCTGGGACGCGATTTCGCCCGCCTTGTCGAGTGTGTCGTCCCTCTTCTTGCCCTGTTCCTGGGCAAGCGCCGACGTGCCGAGCAGCAGCAGGATGGTGGCGGTCGATACGGCAATTTTCATCATTGGTCCTCCCGCTGGCTCAACCCGCCAGCCCCCATGTCGGTTCCGCAACGTAACGATTGCGCGGCGGGCGAGACAGTCGGGATTTGCCGCATCGGACCTTGGAATAAAGCCTGATTCACGTCATCTGTGGAAGCCCAAGGCGCTTCCACAGATGACGATCCGGCTCTATGCCGCTGGGCAAACAGGAGTGTTTCGCCATGAACGACCGCATCGCCATCGCCTCCGACAATCTGTCCGCCAGCATATCGCCGCTGGGCGCCGAACTCTGGTCGCTGACCGATGCGCAGGGCCGCGAACTGATGACCGATGCCGACCCGCAATGGTGGACCGGCCATGCCCCCCTGCTGTTCCCGTTCGTCGGCCGGTCGCGCGGCGACGTCTATCGGCTGAACGATGTCGACTATCCGATCGGCCAGCATGGCTTTGCCCGGACCAGCCCCTTCACCCTGGTCCATCGCAACGAGGAAGCCGCTTTGTTCCGGCTGGAGGCGGACCGGGAGACGCGCACCGTCTATCCGTTCGATTTCCGCCTCGACATGGGCTTCGTGCTGGAGGGGCCAAGCCTGCGCATGACCGCCACCGTCATGAACCGGGGCGAGACGGCAATGCCCTTCTGCTTTGGCTATCACCCCGCCTTCGCCTGGCCTTTGCCCTATGGCGGCAGCGTCGAGGACCATCGCATCCTGTTCGCGCAGGCCGAACCCGCGCCGATCCGCAAGGTCGGCAGCGAGCCGGGGCTGATTGCGCTGGAGAGCGTGCCCTCGCCGGTCGAGGGCCATGAGCTGGCGCCGACCCATGCCATGTTCGCCGGCGATGCCCTTATCTGGGACGATCTCGCCAGTCGATCGCTGACCTGGGGCGTGCCCGGCAAGCCGCACCTGAAGATCGATTTCCCCGACACGCCCTGGCTCGGCCTGTGGCAGAAGCCGGGTGCCCATTATCTGTGCGTCGAACCCTGGGCCGGCATGGCCGACCCGGTCGGCTTTACCGGCGATGTCTGGGACAAGCAGGGTGTCATGACCCTGCTGCCGGGCGATAGCCGATCCTTCCGCATGGACGTGACGCTGGTCGGGGCTGACGGCGACGCCTAACGCGCGACTCGCTTTGGGCGCAAAAATCCCTATATGGGCGCCCCATGAGCATCCCATCCCGCCGCACCTTCGCGATCATTTCCCACCCGGACGCCGGTAAGACCACGCTGACCGAAAAGCTGCTGCTGGAAGGCGGCGCGATTCACTTGGCCGGCGAGGTCAAGGCGCGCGGCGCGAACCGGCGCGCCCGGTCGGACTGGATGAAGATCGAGCAGCAGCGCGGCATTTCCGTCACATCCTCGGTGATGACGTTCGAGCGGACGCGCGATGGCGAGACCATCACCTTCAACCTGCTCGATACGCCCGGCCACGAGGATTTCAGCGAGGATACCTATCGCACCCTGACCGCCGTGGACTCGGCGGTGATGGTGATCGACGCGGCCAAGGGCATCGAGCCGCAGACGCGCAAGCTGTTCGAGGTCTGCCGCCTGCGCAACGTGCCGATCATCACCTTCGTCAACAAGGTCGACCGCGAGGGCCGTGAACTGTTCGGCCTGCTCGACGAGGTGGCGGACCAGTTGCAGCTCGATGTCTGCCCGATGAGCTGGTCGGTCGGCATGGGCGGCGAGTTCGAGGGTATCTACGACTTCGCCACCAACCTGCTGATGCAGCCCACCGGCCCGTCCAAGGAATTTGACGGCACCCGCCACCAGTTCAGCGGCCTGGATGATCCGAAGCTCGCCGATTATCTGTCCGAGCGCGGTCTGGAAAAGCTGCGCGAGGAGGCCGAGCTGGCCCAGGGCGGCTATGCCGAGTTCGACCTGGAACGCTATCGCCATGGCGACCTGACCCCGGTCTATTTCGGATCGGCGCTCAAGCTGTTCGGCGTGACCGAGCTGATCGACGCGCTGTCGGCCCATGCGCCGCCGCCGCGCGCGCAGCCGGCCGAGCCGGCCCCGGTCGAGCCCGAGGGCAGCGAAGTTACCGGCTTCATCTTCAAGGTGCAGGCGAACATGGACCCGATGCACCGCGACCGGATCGCCTTCATGCGGCTGGTGTCGGGCAAGTTCCGCCGCGGCATGAAGCTGACCCCGTCGGGCAGCGGCAAGGCGCTGGCCGTCCATTCGCCGATCCTGTTCTTCGCGCAGGACCGCGAACTGGCGGACGAGGCCTTCCCCGGCGACATCATCGGCATCCCCAACCATGGCGCGCTGCGCGTGGGCGACACGCTGAGCGAGAAGCCGGGCCTGCGCTTCACCGGCCTGCCCAATTTCGCGCCGGAAATCCTGCGCCGCGTCCAGCTGAAAGACCCGACCAAGACCAAGCAGTTGCGCAAGGCGTTGGATGACCTGTCCGAAGAGGGCGTGATCCAGGTCTTCTATCCCGAGATCGGCAGCAACTGGATCGTCGGCGTGGTCGGCCAGCTGCAGCTGGAAGTGCTGATCAGCCGGCTGGAGGCGGAATATAAGGTCGCGGCGGTGCTGGAGCCCTCACCCTTCGACACGGCCCGCTGGATCAGCGGCGACGATCAGGCGATCAAGGATCTGGTCGCCTATAATGGCGCCAACATGGCCAAGGACCGCGACGGCAATCTGGTGTTCATGGCGCGCAGCGCCTGGGACATCGGCTATCAGCAGGAGCGCCATCCCAAGGTGAAGTTCAGCGCCACCAAGGAGCGCTAAGCCGACAGCGAAAGTGACAGGGCCATGCCCTATCACTTCATGGGTCAGGCCGTCACCCAATCCTTGCGCAGCGCCTTGCCAGCGAGCGCCATGAACAGGCCGGCGAGCAGGTAGAAGCCGAGCGCCGCGACGATGGCGTAGCGCAGCGCTTCATTGCCATAGGTCGGGGTCAGCGCATCGGACAGGGCGCCGACGCTCCAGCTGCCAAGGCCAAGGCCCACCAGATTGTTGATCAGCAGGAAGGTCGCCGAGGCGCTGGCGCGCATATGCGGCGGGACCAGGTGCTGCACGGCGGTCAGCACCGGGCCGAGCCAGACATAGACCAAGGCCTGCGGGATCAGGAACAGGGCGAAGGCGAAGGATACGCTGGACGACAGCACGCCGACCACGAACAAGGGCATGCCGATCACATAGCTGATCGCCGGCACCCAGGCGAACCAGGCCTTGTCCCGATTGCCCATGGCGTCGCCCAGGAAGCCGCCGAGCAGCACGCCCGCAACCCCGCCCAGCAGCAGCAGCCCGCCAAGGAACTGGCCGGCGCCCAGCAGGTCGAGGCCGAAGCTGCGCATCAACAGGCTGGGCAGCCAGAAGGCGACGCCATAGCCGCACATCGAGCTGCTCGCCGCGCCCAATGCCAGGAACCAGAAGCTGCGCTTGGCCGCGAGGATGCCGAAAACGGCGCTGACCGGGACGGGCGTGCCCGACTGCACCGGGCGGGCCGGTTCGCGCACCACCAGGCGGAAGATCGGCGCGATGAGGATACCCATGATGCCGACCGCGATGAAGGCGGTGCGCCATTCGACGGTCTGGGCGATATAGCCGCCCAGCAGCACGCCGCCGGCCGAACCCAGCGGAATGCCGAGCGAATAGATGGAGAGGGCGCGGGCGCGCTGATGCTGCGGGAAATAGTCGGAGATGACGGCGTAGGAAGGCGCGACGCCGCCCGCCTCCCCCACGCCGACGCCGATGCGGAACAGGAACATCTGCATGAAATTGCCGGCCATGCCGCAGAGCGCGGTGAAGCCGCTCCAGATGGCAAGGCTGACGGTGATGACCCAGGTGCGGCTGGTCCGGTCGGCGAGCAGCGCCAGCGGGATCGCCAGCGTCGAATAGAGCAGCGCGAAGGCGATGCCGCCCAGCGCGCCAAGCTGGGTATCGGTCAGCCCCAGCTCCGCCTTGATCGGCCCGGCGAGGATGCCCAGAATCTGCCGGTCGAGGAAGTTGAAGGTATAGACCAGCAGCAGCATCGCCAGCACGACGCCGCGATAGGCGGGGGAGGTTTGGGGCTTCATCTGCGCTTCCTAGACCGATTTCATACGTCATTGCGATCGAAGCGAAGCAATCCACACAGCGCCCATGGATTGCTTCGCTCCGCTCGCAATGACGGCCTTTGGATCAGAACTTGACCGAACCGGTCACGAACACCTGGCGCGGGTTGCCGTAGAAGGCAGTCAGCGTGCCTTCCTTGCCCAGCGAGGGGGTGGGATAGCCGGCCGCATTGTTGATGATCGCGCCGGTCACCGGATTGGCCGCGACGAAGGTATAGCCCGAGGTCTTATATTCCTTGTCGAGCAGGTTCTTGCCATGGACGCCGATGCTCCAGCGATCGCTGGGCGCGGTATAGACCAGGCTCGCATCCCACAGCGCATAGCCCTTCTGATCGATATAGGGGTTGGGGATTTCGAACTGATAGGTCTTGGAGCGCCAGGAGACGGTGCTGCCGAAATAGAGGCTGCCATCCCCCACCGGGAGATTGTAGCTGAGCGTGCCGCTGGCGGTCCATTTCGGCGTGTTCTGGACCCGGCGATAGTCGGCGACGTCGGTCGGCACGCTGGCGATATTGGCGATATATTCGCGATAATCGGCATCGATGAAGCCGATCGCGGTCTGCAGGTTCAGACGGTCGCCGCCGCTGAAGATGTCGCGGCCAAGGCGGGCGTTGCTTTCGAACTCCAGCCCCTTGAAGCGCGCCTTGCCGGCGTTGGACACGACACCGCAGAAGGAGGGCGTCGCCACGCCGCCGACATTGACGGTGCAGGCGACCGAGCCGGGAATCTGCACATCCTTGTAATCGGCATAGAAGCCGGCGACCGCAACATAGAGGGCGCCGTCCATCAGATTGCCCTTATAGCCGACTTCATAGCTGTCGACCTGTTCGGGCGCGAAGCTGAGGAAGGAGGCGATTTCGCTGTCCTGGCGAATGCCGTCGCCATTGAGGTCGGGCGCGTTGGTGCCGACCCCGCGCGGGTCGAAGCCGCCGCCCTTGAAGCCCTTGGAATAGCTGGCATAGATATTGTGATCGGCGGTCGGCTTGTAGCTGACCGAGAAGCGCGGCGTGAATTTCTTGAACTCGCGCTCGCCCCGGAAATTGGTACTGGGCGCACCGAAGGGAATGCCCGCCCCGTCGAACACCGGCGAGCCGCCGCCCAGATAGCTTTGCCGCAGGATATTGGCCCGGCGCGTGTCCCAGGTGTAGCGGCCACCGGCCGACAGGCTGAGCTGATCGGTCAGGTCGAAGCTCATGTCGCCGAACACCGCATAGGTTTCGGTATCGACATTGGCCTGGGTGAAGGCGGTCAGCCCTGCCACGGTGGTGAAGATACGGGTGTCGAACTGGGTGTCGGCGCTGGCATCGAGATAATAGAAGCCGACCATGCCGTGTAGCCGGCCCTTGTCGTAGAGCAGCTGGAATTCCTGGCTGAGCTGTTCATTCTTGTAATAGGCCGGCACGTCGACATCGACGGCGGGGAGCGCGTCGAAATCGATTGGCGAGGCGCTGTCATCCTTGCGCCAGGCGCTGATCGAGCGCAGCGTCACCGCGTCATTGAGTTCCGCCGTCAGGTTCATCGAGAGGCCGTAGGACTTCACATATTGCTTGGGGTCGACCAGTCCACCGCGGGTGTCGAACACATCGTTCAGCACCGGCGCGCCCGATGCCTGGCCCGGAATCAGACGGTGGCCGCCACGCGGGTTGCTGTTATCCTTGGTATAGTCGCCGGTGATGCGCATCAGCACCGGGGCGCCATAGCCGCCCATTTCGAAGGTGGCGCGGCCGGCCCAGATATCCTTGTTATAATTGTCCTGCCCGGTGGTGAGATTCTTGCCGAAGCCGCCGCGCGACAGGCGGGCAAAGGCGCCACCGACGCGCATCAGGTCGCCGATCGGCGCCGACACGCTGATGATGCCATCGGCCTGATCATAGCTGCCATAGCTGCCCTTGAGCTTGAGCGAGAAGTCCTGCGGCAGCATCTTCGTGACATATTTGACCGCGCCGCCGATCGTATTGCGGCCATAGAGCGTGCCCTGCGGCCCGCGCAGCACCTCGATCCGTTCGACATCATAGATGTCGAGCAGCGCGCCCTGCGGCCGGTTGAGATAGACATCGTCGAGATAGATGCCGACGCCCTGTTCGAAGCCGGAAACCGGATCCTGCTGGCCGACGCCGCGGATGAAGGCGGTCAGCGTCGAATTGGTGCCGCGCGACGCCTCCAGCGTGGTGTTGGGGGTGACATTAGCGAGGTCGCTGATGTCGATCGCTCCGCCCCGTTCCAGATCGGCGCCAGAGAAGGCGCTGACCGCGATCGGCACCGACACCAGCGTTTCCTCGCGGCGACGGGCGGTGACGATGATCCCGGCCTCTTCGGTGTCGGCGGCGGGCGCCGACGCGTCCTGCGCGAAGGCGGGGAATGCCATCGCGCCGGTCCAGGCGGCGGATGCGAGGGCAAGGGCACGAATGCTGTGATGGGCCTTCATCGGCGTTTCCTCTCCTGAAGCGGCCCCCGGTCATCCGGGTAGCCAATCTGCTTGCCCTTTGAATAATGAAAGTTGAACCAGCTTTCAACTTCAAATATGAGGGACGGCGAACAAGGCCGCCAGACGTCCACAAAGCGTTGAAAAGACGCATATTGGCAGGCAGAGGGAGAGAGCATGACCGATCCGGCTTCCCCACGGGATGAGAGACGCGATGACAAGGCGCCGCGCACCGCGCGGGGCGAACGCACGCTGCGCGCGCTGCTGTCGGCGGCGGCCGAGGAGTTTGGCGAAAAGGGATTTCACGACGGGTCGATCAGCGGCATCACCCGCCGGGCCGGCTGCGCGCTGGGCAGTTTCTACACCTATTTCGACAGCAAGGACGACATTTTCCGCGCGCTGGTCAACGACATGTCGGGCCAGGTGCGCGACTATGTCTCGCCCCGCATCGCCGATGCCCGTGACGGGATCGAGGCGGAGCGGATCGGCCTGCTGAGCTTCCTGGAGTTCGCCCGCGCCCACAAGGAAATCTACCGCATCATCGACGAGGCCGAGTTCGTCGACCAGGCCGCCTATCGCGCCCATTATGAGAATACCGCCACCCGCATGGCCGCGCGCCTGAAGAAGGCCGCGCAGCAGGGCGACGTGCGCGCGGACGTGGAAGAGGTCCATGCCTGGGCGATCATGGGGATGAATGTGTTCCTGGGGCTGCGCTATGGCGTGTGGGACGACAGCCGCCCCGCGCAGGAGATTGCTGACATCGCCAACGCGTTGATCGAGAAGGGGATCGGCAAGCGCGCTTGAGGGTTGGACCGCTGCCGCCTATCGGGACAAGCACCGATGGTCGCGCCCTGCCCCTGCTGATAGGGCCGGGCGTCAGGCCCCAAAGCAAAAGGCGGACAGGCGATGCGCACACTCCATAAACAGACATTCCTTCTGGCATCGATCCTGCTGGTCAGCGGCTGTGCGACCACCGCCACGCCGCCGTCGGCCAGCGCCCCGGTGCCGCCGACCACGATCGAGGCGGTCGGGCAACTGACCAAGGCCATCCCCTTCCCGCGCGGCTATCTCGACCCCGCCGCCCTGCCCAACAGCCTGACCCTGCTGC